>JAKSDN010001074.1 GCA_022360075.1 Kiloniellales bacterium
CCGCGGTGAGCGGCGAGGGCGTGACCGCCTCGGCTGCCTTCACAGGCCGCTGCAACCTGATCGCCGAGCGGCGCGGCGTGCTGGTGCTGGACCGCGAGCGTCTCGACCGGCTCAACCTGATCGACGAGGCGGTGACGATCGCCACGCTGCCGCCCTACGACATCGTCGAGCCCAAGCAGATGGCGGCGACCGTGAAGATCATTCCCTTCGCCGTCGCGGGCTCGGTGATGGAGGCCTGTCTCGCCGTCGCCACCGCCGACGAGGAGAGCCCGCTGATTCGGGTGGCAGAACTACGGCCGCGCCGCGTCGGCCTGGTTCAGACCACCCTGCCCGGCCTCAAGGAGAGCATTCTCGACAAGACCCGGCGGGCGATGGACGCCCGGCTGGCAGCGCTCGACTGCCCGCCCGCCGAGGAGGTCCGTTGCGGCCACACGACCGACGAGGTCGCCGCGGCGGTCGGCCGGCTGCGCGCCAACGACTGCGCGATCGTTCTGGTCTCCGGCGCTTCGGCCATCGTCGACCGGCGCGACATCGTGCCGGCGGGGATCGAGCAGGCCGGCGGCAAAATCGATCACTTCGGCATGCCGGTGGACCCGGGCAACCTGATCCTGCTGGCCCATGACGACGCGGGGCCGATCCTCGGCCTGCCCGGCTGCGCCCGCTCGCCCAAGCTCAACGGCTTCGACTGGGTCCTGGCGCGCCTGATGGCCGACGTACATGTCGCACCGCGCGACGTCATGGTCATGGGCGCGGGCGGCCTGCTGACCGAGATCCCCGTGCGGCCCCTGCCGCGCGCCGCGGCTGTCGAGGCCGAGACATCCGGCGGCAAGCTGCGCGCGCCGCGGATCGCCGCGCTGGTGCTGGCCGCCGGACGTTCGACGCGCATGGGCCGGGTGAACAAGCTGCTCGCCGATGTCGAGGGCCGGCCGATGGTGGCCAAGGTCGCCGAGACGGCGCTCACCTCCCAAGCGGAGCACGTCGTCGTGGTCACCGGCCACGACCACGACAAGGTCGAGTCAGCGCTCGCCGGCCGCGATCTCACGACCATCCACAATCCCGACTACGCCGCCGGCCTGAGCACGTCGCTGCACCGCGGTCTCGCCGCCCTGCCCGACGACTGCGACGGCGTGGTGATCTGCCTGGGCGACATGCCGCGCATCACGGCGGCGGTCATCGACAAGCTGATCGCCGCCTTCAACCCGATCGAAGGCCGCGCGATCTGCGTGCCGACCTGGCAAGGCAAGCGCGGCAACCCCGTGCTGCTGGCCAGGCGCTTCCTGCCCGAGATTCAGGCGATCTCCGGCGACATCGGCGCCAAGTCGCTGATCAGCGCCTATCCCGAGGCAGTGGCCGAGGTGCCGATGGGCGACGACAGCGTGCTGTTCGACGTCGACACGCCCGATGTGCTCGCAACGCTGAAGTCGGCGGGTTAGTGGCAATTGCGTCCGTTCTAAACCGGCACCAGCCAACGCTCCTAAGCACCCCGAACCGGAATGCTCAAGTCTCTGGGGCGGCCAAAATGGGCAGGCCTCCGACAGAAGCGAAGGAAAGCAGCATTTTCTTGGTCCGCATTGCGGACACCCCCCACCCTAACCCTCCCCACAAGGGGGAGGGCCGGGGTGGGGGTGACAACGCCGTAGGTGTCACCAAGCAAGAGGAGTGAACGCGTGGGGCGCCCTGGCGATGCTGGTGAGGCGCGTCCAGGGCAGCAGATTGAACAAACGCTCTCTACTGCGCGCCTTCCGCCGAGGCGGCCTGCGGCACCTGCGCCCGGACGAAATCGAAGACCCGCTTCTGGACCTCGGGCAGGTCCCAGAGGTTGTTGTGATCGCCCTGCGCCAGGAACAGGCCATCCTTCGGCTCCTCGGCCTGGGCGAAGAGCGTGCGACCGAAGTCGACCGAAACCGTCCGGTCATGCTCGCCGTGGATGACGAGGAGGTCCGTGTCGATGGCGCCGATGTGCGCGCTCGAGTCCCACTGGTCGAGCAGCAGCCAGCGCGCCGGCAGGAACCAGTAGATCCGCTGGGCGACGTCGGCCGTCGAGGTGAAGGGCGCCTCGAGCATCACGCCGGCGTAGGGCCGCGCCTGGCCTTGTTCGGCGGCCGAGGTCCTGGCCTGCCAAGCGGCCAATTGAACCGCCAGGCCGGTGCCGAGCGACTCGCCGTAAAGGAGCGTGCGCTCGGGCGGAACACCCTCTTCGGCCAGCCAGGTCAGCACGCCGCGTCCGTCGCTCACCAGATCGGCCTCGGTCGGGCTGCCGGGATTGCCGGCATAGCCGCGGTACTCCATCAGCAGCATGCCGACGCCCGTGTCCAGCAGCGGCCGGAACTTGTGCGCCCGGTGCGCGATGTTGCCGGCGTTGCCGTGGAAAGCGACGACGACCGGGCCGTCCGCCTCGAGCGGCGGCCGATAGCCGTGGAACAGCGTGAGGCCGTCGGCGGTCTCGATCTGAATCTCGCGCAGGCCCGGAATCCCGAGCAGGTCGAGATCGGGGCGCTCGCTCGATGCCGGGTACATGAGAGAGCGTTGAAACGCGAACATCAGTCCCAGCACCAGCAGATAGACTCCCGCGAAGCTCCAGATCCAACCCATGCGGTCCGCCAGCCATTGCATCGGCCGGAGCTTAGTAGCTGGCGGCACCGGCGCAAGCCCGCCCTGCCCTCGAACGGCAAATGAGCTTTGCCGCGAATTCACTTGTGAGGATCGTGGAACAGGCATATTTTAACGCACAAGAGTGGGAAAATATGGAATTCACATCATAAAAAGAGAGAATATGATGAGTCGGATCCACGTCCTGCACGAGAACAGCGCCTGGGTCGAACCGCTGCGGAGCGCCTTCGACGAGTTGGGGCTGCCGCACGAGGAGTGGTTCCTTGACGAGGGCACCATCGCCTTCGACCGCGAGCCGCCGGCGGGCGTGTTCTACAACCGCATGAGCGCCTCGTCGCACACGCGCGGCCATCGCTACGCGCCGGAGCTCACCCACGGCGTGCTGAACTGGCTGGAGGGCTACGGCCGGCGCGTCGTCAACAATCACCGCGCGCTCTACCTGGAAGTCAGCAAGCTCGCGCAGTACGCGGCGCTCGGGCGTGCCGGGATCGAGACCCCGCGCACGGTCGCGGCGGTCGGCCGCGAGAAGGTGATCGAGGCGGCCCGGGCCTTCGGCGACGGCCCCTTCATCCTGAAGCCGAATCGCGGCGGCAAGGGCCTGGGCGTCCAGCTCTTCCAGAGCGTCGAGGCCATGACCGGCTACCTGGACGGCCCCGGTGCCGGCGAAGAGGCACCGATCGACGGCGTCTGGCTGATCCAGGACTACATCCGCCCGCCGGCATCCTTCATCACGCGCTGCGAGTTCGTGGGCGGCCGATTTCTCTACGCGGTCAAGGTCGACACCAGCGACGGCTTCGAGCTCTGCCCGGCCGATGCCTGCAACATCGAGGACGCCTTCTGCCCCGCCGAGGCGCCGCCGAGCAACAAGTTCTCGATCATCCGCGATTTCGACCATCAGATCATCGAGAGCTATGCCCGCTTCCTGCGCGAGAACGGGATCGAGATCGCCGGCATCGAGTTCATCCGCGATGCCGAGGGCCGGCTGTTCACCTACGACGTCAACACCAACACCAACTATAACGCCCAAGCCGAGGCCGACGCCCGCGTGCCCGTGACCGGCATGCAGGCGGTCGCCCGCTTCCTCGGCGAGGAGCTGGCGAAGCTGCGCGCGACCGCAGGCGCGGTCGCTGCCGAATGATCGCTTCTTCCTGACGACAAGCCCACTCGCTATGGCGGCCCCCGTGGCCGCCATTTTTTCGTCCGCTCCGCCCGGCCGATCGATCGGCCCGCCTGGCTGGCGAGGGCCTTTGCCTGGACGGCCAGTCGGAGGGCTTGTTCCCGGCCGGCAATACACCAAGCGACATTGAAAGCGACCCATGACGATAGAGACCGTCATTGCGAGTGAAGCGAAGCAATCTAGCTGACCGACAGCTGCGTCGTGGCTCTGGATTGCCCAGAGGCGCCAAGAGGCTGGCTGACGCCAACTCGCAATGACGTCCAAAGGATGGAGCCCGGCGTTAGGCACCACCTCTGCAACATTTGCATAATACAATCGTTCGTTAGCCTGCCAGACTAGGGAGACTCCGGCTCCGGCGTGGAGATGACTGGGGAAGCGGACGGGGTATCGACGACGTGAGTGCTGCAAGGCCGAAAATCCTTCCCACTTTGCTCGCCCTGCTTGTCACTTTGGTCTGTTCGCCGCCGGTGGCGCGCGCCGCGACCGAGCCGGTGAAGACTTTCGCCGAGGTCGAAGCCTATCTCACGCAGCAACGGCATGAGCTGCGGCGAAGGCTCCATCGCTACAACGAACAGGCTCGCGTCACGCGCAGCGCCGATGGCCACTGGTACGTCGAATCCCTGTTCTGGAAAATCGAGCGCCTCGAAGGCGACCGGGTCTTTCTCGTGATCGACTTCGAAGTGGGCCGGCCGGGTTGGTCCAAGACCCGCACGGCAAAGCTGTTCGAGATGCAATGGCGCGCCGGCGATCTCGCCTTCGTCGGCCATGGCCCGGCGCCGAAGCGGCGGGGCAAGGCCAGCGGCTGGCTCGGCGACACGGGCAAGCGCTGCACGCCGAACTACTACGCCCCCAAACCTTGCATCGACACCGTGCGGCGCTGGACCGAGTTCGCCGAGTTCAACGGACTGCCGATGAACCCGGAATCGGCGGCGATCTTCCAGGCCTATGCCCAGCACGACACGGTGACGGGCGACCGCCTGATGGCCCGGGCGCGCGGACTGCCCGAGCCGACCGAGCGCAGCGCCTTCGGCCTGCAAGCCGAGGTCGATGCGATGGACCTGCAGCAGTACCAGCAGAACCCGGAGAATCCCTGCGACCTCAGTCCCTACGGTCCGAAGCCTTGCGCCGAGGTGGTCCAGCGCTTCAAGCGCTTCGCCCGCAAGCACGGCTTGCCGCTGAGCCGCAGCACCGGCGCGATGTTCGAGGCCTACGGCCGGGGCAACTTCGTCAAGGCCGACGTGCTCTACGCCTTCGCCAAGGGCCTGCCGGTGCCGTCCTACGGCTACGTGCCGACCGGGATCGGCCGCGACGCCGCGCTCGCCGGCCTGCGCCTGCCGTCGGAGAACGAGGCCGGCGCTTGCGAGCCCAATCCCTACGCGCCCAAGCCTTGCCTGGAGAGCATCGAGGCTTGGCGCGATTTCGCCGCCCGCTACGGGCTGGAGGACAACGCGGCCAACGCCAAGGCCTTCCAGGCCTACGCGGAAGGCGACCTGAAGACCGGCGATCGCCTCTTCGCGATGGCCAAGGGCGTGGCCCTCGACGAGCTGCTGAAAGCAGCCGGCGTCGAGACGCCGGGGCTCGTCATCGAAGTCTACCCGGGGCGGCGGCAGCGCATGGACCGCCGCCACGCAGGGACCTGAGGCGCGCGGACGGGCGAAAACGGCAACATGTTCAGGGCGCTCCTCCTTTCGTGTTTGCTGCACGCCGCGGTCATCGGGGTCTTGTTCTCGGATCTCCTGCGCCCATTCGAGCCGCCGCCTCCGCCGGAGGCGCTGCCGATCGAGCTGGTGATCCTAGAGCAACCGCCCGCCGAGGCCGCCCCGGCGCCCGCGCCCGAGGAGGCCTTGGTCCCGGAGCCGGAGGCCGAGGCCTCTCCTGAGCCGGAGGCAGCCGAGGCGCCCGCGGTCGCCGAATCCCCTGAGCCCGAACCGGAGGCCGTCGAAGTCGCCGAGCCGGAACCGGAGCCATTGCCGGAGCCCGAGGCCACGCCCGAGCTGGCGGCGGCTCCCGAGGCACCCGAGCCGGCCGAAACGACGGCACCCGAGGTCGAGCCTCCGCCCGAAGCGGAGGCCGAGGTCGAGACCGCCGAAACGCCGGAGCCTTCCCCGGAGGCTGGCCCGGATCCGGCGACGGCCGCAGAGCCGGTGACGGAGCCCGAGGCCACGCCGGAACTCGCCGAGGCTCCGGAGCCTTCTTTTGAACCGGAACCCGATCCAGCCGAGCCAACGGCGCCGGACCTGGCACCACCGGCAGCGGAGGCGATCGAAACCGAGGTCGCCGAGGCACCGGCGCCGACGATGGAAGCGGAGCCGGAGGTGCTCCCGGAGCCAGTCATCGCCTCTGAGCCCCTGGCCGAGCTCGAGCCCGATATACCACGCCTACCGGAGCCGGAGCTCGCCCCAGCGCCGGTTCCGGCACCGGAACCCGAGATCGCCGAGGCCCTCGTGCCGCAACCCGAACTCACGGCCCCCGTCCCCTTGCGCCGGCCAATCGAACGGCAAGCACCGCCCGAACGGACGGTGGCCGAAGAACCGCCGGAGCCCACCGTCGAGCCGGACCGCGACGAGCCTGCGCCATCCGAGCCGCCAACGCCCGCCTATCGGACGCAAAGAGCCGCCACGGCCCTCACGCCGCAACAGCTCCTGACCAACCTCGCCGCGTTGCGCGATGAAGAGGCCCAGGCCAAGGCCGATCCGGAGCTGTGGCAGGTGATCCGCGCCGTGCGCGCGCAGATCGAGCGCTGCTGGCTGATCAGCCCCGCCGAGGCGCGCAACCCGCAGCTCAGCGTCGACATCGAGGTCGCCTTCGACCAGGACGGCCGCCTGCTCATCGCGCAGGTCACAGAAGCCGGCCGCATGGTCGTCGACGAGGACTACAAGGTCTTCGCCACTTCGGCCTTCCGCGCCCTCAAGGCCTGCGGCCCCTTCAAGCTGCCGCCGGAGAGCTTCGATCTGTGGCAGCGCTTCACCATGCGTTTCGTGCCGCGCAAGCCCTCTTGAGCGGCGGCGTAAGGTCCGTCCGTCTCGCTTAGAAATCGAAACGATAGGACAGCGACAGAGCGCCGAAGCGATCGGTCGGACCGCCTTCGATCTCGGGGCTTCGCATCACTTGCGCTAACGACAGACGGACATCGCCGTAGGTGGCCGCGACGCCGACTTGCAGATCGCCGACGAAAACGTTCCGGTCGATGGAGTGACTGTCCCGGAAGGTGTTGCCGTCGAGGAAGATGTTGCGCGCGACCGCCCGCCCCTCCACGCCGCCGAAGAGATAGAGGCCCAAGCCGTCGCTCGGCTCGAAATAACCGGAGCCGGGCAAGCCGGGTTGAATGCGTGGCGGCCCGAAGTCTTTAGGGAGGTTGAAGCCGACCCGCATGGCACCGCCGGCGGCGCCATAGGTCATGACGTTACCAAGCGTGAAACCGACGTGAGGAATGAGATCGAAACCGAAGTCGTGGAGCTTGGGCCGCTCGATCAGATTACGCCAAGCGCTCTCGTAGGAGATCATCAGGCCCGGCTCGTTCTCCAGCTGGTTCGCCCAACCGTTGGATTCCTCGACCCCGATCAGATTGTGGAAGTTGTTCTGCACCTCCTCGCCGAGCGCCCAGGGGCCGACCATTCCGATGTCGACGGCCAGGGTCTGCAGTTGCCCGTTCGAGATCAGATCACCTTGATCGTCGCGCTCGTCGTCGTAGAACAGCACGGCGAAACGGCCGTAGGCCCAGCCGGCATAGGGCCGATCGCCGCGGATCAACTCGCGCCTGTCCGTATCCTCCGGCGTGAAGATGCTCTGCCCCACGCTGAAGTTGTAGCGAACCCTATTGTTGTCGCCGAACGTCGGGATCAGGCGCGCGGCCTCGAACGACCAATGGTCTCGGGGCACCTCCGGCGACAGGTAGCTCGCGCGCAGGCCGTTGGTGTAGTTGCGATCGGTGCCGGCGATGACATCGTTCTCGACCTGAAAGGTCACGATGCCGCGGTCATCCTCGGTCTCGGCGGAGGCGGCTGGATTAATGACTGAGCCGATGAACAAGATGGCAAAGCAAAGGAAAAGGCTCAACAAGGGCCCATGTTTGATTCCTGTTCTCGATCCTGCCAACGAAACATGACTCCGAAGCAAAGGGATTCGGTCAGCACTGCTATATAGGGAGTCACCGTTCCGGAGACCTGTTACATCTGAAGGGCACGACCGCGGCTCGTCTTGTCTGCGAGCTTTGGTCATGGCTTTACATAGCATCATACGCGCCCTGCACACCGAGCGTCGCTGCAAAGACGTCAGCATTCTCCACCAGTCTGTTGGGCAGGATTGGTCGGTCCAGCCAGTGTCCCTCGGATGATTCAATTGCTTGTCGGAATCCAGAGCGGACGAACTTGAACCGTTCTTCGACGGTGTCTCCATTCTCGATCTTCATGTAGAGGCCTTCCGCCAGATCGCTTGGATCCGTCTGCTTCTTGACGTGGTCGAGACTGTTGCCCGAAGCCAATGCGTCCTCCACCAGAGCCTCCCTCCAGTCCGATGACTTGAACCGGGAGTGGCCGATCAATCGGTCGAGATCTTCTAGCGAGGCGACGTATCCGACGTGAAGAAGCGGTGCGGAGATGATCGGAAGGCCACCCAGCAGTCTGCGACGAGCCTGGGTCGACAGGAAAAGACCCCTGACCCGATCGAACACGTCGAACTCGAGGAAGTAATGCGGGAGCAGGTCGTAGTAGACTGTGTGCTTTGCATAGAGCCACTCGCCGAACATGACGTATCTGTCCTCCAGTGCGGCACGAAGTCGGTCGCTATGCGCATGAACCCACGCCTTCAGCGCGTCGAAGTGCCGTTCTCGGCTGCCTCCTGACAGGTACTGTCCCCTGCTTTGAAGCTGTAGCCTCCCGTCGCGACCAAAGGAGATTCCGCAGTTCGCACCATCGACTTTCTCCGAAACGAAGATCGTCGCGCCGGCCAGGTCGGAGAACAGCATCTCTTCTGAAAGGTCGCCGGCCTGATGCCGTGACCCTTGGATGTGGCGTGTCCGCGGGAACTTGACGAATTCCATTGGCCTCGGCCCCCAGTCCCGATAAATGACCAGCTCGGCTGTGAGAGCCTTGCTTGTCTGCCTTCGAGCGCCCACGGAACCGGACCTTGAACCGCGCTTTCGCAGATGACGGCGAGAGGTTCAGGGGTCAGAAGCAGGCTGAGCGATCCTCATGCTTCGACAAGCTCAGCATGAGGGGCTAAGGTCCTGGAGAGAGACCTCTCTTCGCACACCGAATTCGTGAACTCGTCCGGCTCCGAATCAGGCTTTGCCCAGGACCGCCCTGCAGCCACTACTGGGCGTAGCCGGGGTCCTGCTTCTCCAGGATGCTGCGCTTGAGGGCGTCGAAGTGCACCCGCGCGTGGTCGGAAAGCTCTTCATGGTGGCCGCCGAAGGTGCTGGCGGCGATGTTGTCGGTGATCGGCTTCAGGGGCCGGCCGGTGGACATGGCGAGCACCTGGGCCTGGCAGGCGCGCTCCAGGTAGTAGAGATCGGCGAAGGCCTTGGCGATGGTCTCGCCGGCGACGATCACGCCGTGGCCGGAAAGGAACAGCACCCGCCGCCCATCCATGGCCTCGGCCATGCGGTCGCCCTCCGCAGAGGTATCTCCGAGGCCGTTGTAGCCGTCGTCGTAGGCGA
>JAKSDN010001265.1 GCA_022360075.1 Kiloniellales bacterium
AGGACACGCAGCAGATGATGATCTGAGTCTGCGTGATGACGGCGTCGCCGATAAAGAAGATCGTCTCTACTTCGTCGCTATAGGTCAGGCCTTCGACGCCCCAAACGCCTTGTATGACCGCCCTGTAGAAGATCGATAGCCCGAGTGAGGCGATCAGCAGCACCACTCCGGGCGACGCGCGAAGGCGGCTGAATACGACCTTGTCCCCACCCAGTGCCACCAGCCCGCCGAGGCCCGCGCCCAGCGCGGCCGCAACCCAGACATTGAGGCCGAAAACCGCGACGAACACATAAGTGAAGTACGCCCCCAGCGCCGCCAACTCACCGTGCATGAAATTCGCGAAACGCAGCAGCGAGAACAGCATGGTGACGCCGATGGCCAGAGAGGCGATCTCGGACCCGCGGATCAGCGTATTGATGAGGACCTGTTCTAACATCGACGAAGCCCGCGAGCGATCCGTCGCACGCCCTGGTCATCGAGACCAGGCAGCGTGCGACGGGGCTCGATCTTGTCGAAAAAGGTGCGACCGGCTATTCGGGCAAGTAGTCGGTTAGCGCTCCGTCGGTGTAGATGCGGCGGCCATAGCGCTGGCTCACTTGGATGCCGTCCTCGTCGACGGAGAAGTCGGACTTCGTGACGCCACGGTAGATCTCCATGGCCTTGGGGATGGCCTTTTGGATGGCCTGCGGATCCATGGAGTTCGCAAAGTTCAGAGAGAGAGCCGCCACCCAGACGGAGTCGTACCCAACCGAGGTGAACCAGTCGAGTTCGACTTCGTCGTCGGTCGTCTCGGAAATCTGCCTGATGATGCTGTCGTAGCGCGTCCCGGGCTCTGCGGCGATGTCCAGTCCCTTGATGCCTTCGCAGATCTCGGGAATGCACTTGGATGTGCCGGCGCTGACATAGGACTGATACCACTTGCCCTCTGCCCGCTTGAGAACGCCCAATTCGTAGCTCTGCTTCAGGATCACGCGGGCGGTGTCTCCAAAGGCGACGGTAATGATGGCATCCGGCTTCGCGCGGACCAGGCGTTGCAGTTCGGCGCGATAGTCTGTCTTCGCCGGTTCAAGTGCCAGGTCAGCGGCGATCTCAACGCCGAGGTCCTTCAGGCCGCCCTCGGTGGCGCGCGCCATGCCGACGCCGAATGGGTCGTTCATGTAAACGAGCGCGACCCTCTCGGGATTGGCGTCTTCAACGACGAACTCGGCCATTTTCACGCCCAACACGTCGTTTGTCGCGAGCATGGTGAAAAGGCCGTCACCGATTTCGCGCTGCACCTGCGCGGTGGCGGCGATCGTGATCTGGTTCATGCCCTTGCTGATGGTGTACTTACCCGTCGGAATCGTCACGGACGAAGAAATGTCACCCAGAACCAGCGGCACCTTGTTAACGTCCACAAGCTTTCTAACGGCTTCAATAGCGGGCTGAGGCTTTGACTCGGTGTCTTCGATGATCAGCTTCAGTTCCCGTCCGCCGAGTACACCGCCGAGTTCGTTGATCTCCGCCAGGGCAGCATTCACGCCAGCCAGGGTCTTTGCACCGTTTGACGCGTTAGGGCCGCTCAACGGCAGGAGGACGCCAATTTCGGCCGGCTCTTGCGCATTGGCTCCTGCCATGAGTGTGAATGACAGGGCAGCCGCGGATGCCGTTTTGATCAGTCTGCGCATGAAGCTCCTCCCGGTTCTCTCTGTTTTCGTTCGTCCTGCTGTGGGACGACGTCCAGATTGCGCTGGCGAGTCTATCAACATTCAGGAAAAAAACAAGCAGTCATGACTGTTTTTGAACCTATAGTGCTCAACCGCCCCAATCCAGCGCAACTGGTGACCGCTTCTGGTGTCTCCATGTTGGCGGTATGATCTTGGGGACTGTCAGGAAATGGCGCAGACGCCGAAATCGCCTTCCAGACCGCCTGTAACGATCAACGAATGACGAGAATGAGCGACGCTGCAGATACGCCGAACAAGAACGATATCCGGTCTGCCCGCACGAGAGAGCGCGTGTTACAGGCGGCCATCGGCTGCATCTATGAACTGGGCCTTCAGAACACGTCGACGGTCGAGATCACCAAACGCGCCGGCGTTTCTCGCGGTGCAATGCTCCACCACTATCCGTCAAAGGAAGACTTGCTGGGAGCAGCGTATGAAGCGCTCTTGAGGCGGGAAGCGGAACAGTTTCGCGATGTGGCGGTTGACTATGCAGATGGCCAGGTCTCGCTGGACGACTTTCTCGACTATCTTTGGTCAAGGTTCTCAGTGCAGCCCTTTGCGATCACCCTGGACTTTGTCGTCGCCGCGCGTACAGATCCAAACCTGAAAGGCCGCGTGGAGCACGCGAGAAAGGAGTATGACCGCGCTCTCAACGATATATGGGGGCAGTTCTTTACCGCCGGCGGGGACACCGAACAGGAAGCCAAGCGCAAACTGAACCTCACGCTGTCCTTGTTCAGGGGTCTTGGGCTTCAGCTCTTGATGCAATCTGACCGTACCGAGACCGACCAACTCGTATCCGAATGGAAATCCCATCTCAAGGGCTTGCTGTCCGGCTAGTCTAGGTATGAAACGCCAGTATCGAGCCCCTTCCAGCGGATTCGGATGTTCGCTTTGAGGCCGAACTCAGCCGTTTGGTCAATCCGCTTTTTCGTCGGGTCAGGATGCAGATTGGAGGCGGGGTAAATTGAACCTGTACTACTGACTTCGAAATTCCTCGCGGCCCGCGAAGATTTTTCTGCAACCGACTGGCCTGTCGAGAGACTGACTCGAAATGAACTTCGTGAGGTCAATGCGTTGCCGCACTTCATTTGTCATCACCGGGCTTAACTCGGTGATCCAGAGTGGCGCCTGGGTCAAACGATGCCTGGATTGCCGGATCAAGTCCGGCAATGACCCGTGAAGGGCGCCTTCTCCAAGCTCTTGCTCTGAAACCAGTCAGTTTGGGCCAGGCTCTGAGACAAATCACGACCGCTTCGTGGCCCCAAGAAGATGCCCGTTCGCCCTGTTAAAGCCTCCTCTTGGACCCTCGGGATCGTACCCAACCTCCTCATCCTGAGCTTGTCGAAGGGTTCGGATACGAACCGAGCGTAGCTCTGGATCGCGCCGGCACGGCCCATTGCACCGAGCAATCCTCATACTTCGACAGGCTCAGCATGAGGGGCTAGGCCATGAACATGCAAGCAATACCAAAGGCCAAGATCGCCCGCCCTAGATCCGTCCGTCCGGGCCCGCTGCGCTCCCGCGCTCATTCACCAAACAGCAAAAGTCCGGTTGCGGCTACGCTGCGCTGTGGTCATTCGCTTGAAATGCCCCTGCCGCCTTCTGTCGATCTGACGCGATACCCATCCTCTCAAGAGATGGAGCCTCCGGCAAACCCGGGGCGGTTCGCACGCCGGACCCGTAGTCGCTCTTGGCCGCGTTCGGGACTGCCTCTTCCGAGATTATGGGAAAGGAAGAGAGATCGTTGGAAACCAGCAGCGCTGACGTCTCCGTCCAATCTCAGCCGTGCATCGGTTCCTACCCGGTTCACCACGCCAGCCCAGCAAGGCGGAATGTCGGATCTGACTCCAAAGGACGGCGTGAAATAGGTCGACGGCCCCGTTCCGCGAGGTCGCCCTCGCCTACTCGAACTCCTCGTCAACCACGTCCAGTAGCCCTCCCGCCCGCAAGCCGGCGCTCGGATACGATGCGTCTCGCATGAGCCGCATCGAAAACTCCGGTTCGACCTCGCGCATTTCCCGGTAGACATCGCGCGCCATCGCGCGGTTCCCGTCCTTGAGGTAAAGCGCCATCAGGTAGCGCAAGGGGGCGCGATAGTTTGGTTCAAGGGCGCGCGTAATCTCATGGAGGCGGATGGCCTCCTTGTGGTGTCCAGCTTGCGCCGCCGCCACACCGCAGAGAAACTCGATCGTATAGCGGTAAGGGCTGGGCCCCGAGATGGCGCGCGCCTGTGCTGCTAGGCGGTAGCCTTCGACCGTCTGCCCGAGATACGACTTTGCACGTCCCAGGAAAGCGAGCCCGAGTGGGTTCACCGGGTTGAGCTTCAAGCTCTCCTCGGCGAGCTCGTGCCCGACGTCGTGCTCCGCCAGCACGAAGCTGTGGACGTACGACGCCAGCGCCAGGACGTGGGAGTTGTGGGGCGACACCCGAATCGCCTCGCGCACCAACGTGCGGGCCTCTTCCGCCTGGGCCTCCCTGTCGATCAGATGCTCGCCGGTCAGAAAAGTCCGGAGGTAGGCCTTCCAAGCCAGCATGATGCCATTGGCGCTTCCCTCGAAGGCCTTGCTCAGCAGCTCATCGGCGACTTCGAGATCGGCCCGTTCGCCCCTGAATAGCTTCTCGAGGGCGTCGAAACCAAGCGTGAAGGTATCGTTTTCATCGGCGTCGGTCGTAAGCCGCCGGAGCTGGAACAGAACGATGTCCGTGGACTGGTTGATCAGCCTCTGCAAGGCAGCAACATTGCAGATGAACTCACTCTCTCTCGGGACGCGCTGGGTACCGGACCAGAGGAAGTCTTGTGTCAAAGCTTCGCGGACCGACACGTGAACCATGATGTTCTGGCCCGTCGTAAGCACGTTGACTTCGAGATCGATGCCGGGCGTATCGAGCACGCGCGTCGATATCACGGCTGGACCGACCTCGCTGACGCCGCGCGCAATCGCCTCGCCGATGACCCGCGAATAGAACCGGCTGCTCTCGCTCTCGGTTTCGTTCGTAGGTACCACCCGTATCCAGGCCCTCGGCTTCGGCACGGCGTGGATGCTAGGCCCCGGTGCGACATCCCCGACGACGGCCTGACCGCTGCGCCGGGCTGTGCTCCGCAGGGAGATCTCGTCTTCGAGAGCGGAGCGTTGATCGCGCAGCCAATTCTCGAACTCCGGATCCCGAATCACATCGAGCCCGTCGAGGAGGACCGGAAGCTCAGCACCGCTTTCCCCAGCGAATGTCCCGACATCGGGTTCGACAAGGTCCACCGACACCAGCTCGGGGTCGAGGGAGACGGTCCGATTGTCGGTCAACAGGCAGCCTCGATAGGAACCGAATGCCTTGCGTATCTCCGTCAGTGCCTGCCGCAGGCTGCTGGCCCCCTGCTCGCGGCCGCGGTCGCTCCATAGCTTGTCTTGGAGGGCAATTCTGAGACGGCTGTGGTCCCGTGACAGCGCCAGGATCGCCAAGAGGCCGCAGGCCTTCCGGCCCTGCGGGGTCAGATCCTCCTCGTTCTCTCCGAGGACACGAAACGACCCGACGACGACGATCTTGATGCGGCGAGGTTGGTTCCCCCGAGCCATTTCACTCTCACCACTGCCAACCTACAATCATAGGTCAATCATCTATTTCGGGTCAATTATCTATGCGCGCAGAGAAGAGGCCTCCTTCAGCCGTTGGTCATGCGCGCCTGCTTCTGGAAATCGCCAGACACCCGCTCGCAGCGTCCCCAAGAAGACGAACGTGAAAAAGACGTGAATACTCCGCCAATTACGGCCTGTTCCATTGCTTTACTTCATCAAGTAGGGAAAATTGCCGACTCTATTGGCTGGCCCGTAGGTATTTCTAGCTGCGCCGCAGTCGGCGCCACATGGCCAGCGATCGAAACGATCACCAAGGGAGACCCAAGATGAGCATGCTGACACTACTCAACGGGGAGAACGGCGAAAACGGTGAAAACGGCGAAAACGGCGAGGCCGGCACCCTGAGCCAGATCGACCAGTTCGTAGGCCGCCTGGTGTCGCCCTACACGTCGGGGGCGCTGATCTCCACACGCGACGGCATCGTCGGGCCCTGGAAAGAAGTCATTGGTCAGCCCGACCAGAGCCCAACCGATTTCAGCTCGGAGATGACCCGTTGGTCGCGGCGCGTGCGGTCCCACGTACTACATTTCGAGCTGGTCAGCGAGCTGGAGTTCTTCGCGAACAAGGACCAGGGGGACCGGCAGAATGGTAAGATCAAGGTCGCCTTCCCGGAGGGCGAGAAGAACAACAAGAAGGGCCGGCGCACCTACATCGTCGGGCAGATCGCCAAGCTCGACCGGCCACAACCTGATACTTTCCGCCAGTGTCAGCTCCCCCATGTCCGCGGCTACGCCGACCTGCGGCGGGACCGCTCGGCCGAGATCCTCTCCCAACTCAGCGGCCATGTCGACTTCTTCTCAAGCATCGGGTTCCTTCACCGTGAGCGCACACGCTGGACCAACGAACTGATTGCCGTGCTCCTGCGGGCCTGCGTCACAGCCGAGATGCGCATGAAGCACTCTCTGGCCTGCCGCCGGCCGGTCGAATACAGCGCCCAGGTGCAGCCGATGATCCAGACGCCGGGACACGGCACGTTCCCGAGCGGCCACGCCGTCGAGTCCTTCATGATCGCCTATGTCCTCTCCGAGCTGATTACGGATCGGGAAAAGGTCGTCTACGGCCAGAACAACAGGGTGTGGCGCGACCAGCTCATGCGCATGGCCGCTCGCATTTCCGTTAACCGCGTCGTCGCCGGCGTCCACTTTCCGGTCGACAACGCGGCAGGTCAGGTCCTGGGCTTGTGCCTGGGCCAGTATTTCGTCGCGCGATGCAAAGGAAGGAAGGCCACGTTCCGAGGCTGGAAGTTCAAGGGTGAGAAGTACGGCAGTCGTGATTTCCCCTGGCGCGAGATCGATCAGGTCGTTTGCGGCGGCGCGTCCAGGCCGGGCTACCTCAGCCCACGAAGTTCCTTCGAAATACCCGAATCCTGCCCGCAGGCGGGAGACGATGCGCGGAGCCCGCTGAACTGGCTATGGCGGCAGGCCGAAGCCGAATGGTGCGACGTCAACCACGACTGCACCGCCACCGCGAGGAGCTGAAGCGATGGTCAGCGAATGGAAATATCTTCGCCTCGAACGCGAGATGGAGGAACCTGAGGCGCACTGGCTGCGAACCGTGCTGGGCCGCAGGGGCCTGCGACCCGCAACGGTCGAACTGTCACAGCAAGCGGCCGTCTATCTGTACAAGTTCTATGGCGCGCGCTTCGGCGTGGCGAGCGCGACGCCTTCAGGCGGCGGTGAAGAACCGGTGAACGGGAGGCTGTCCAAAGTGCAGCTCAGTGCGCATCTTGCCAGCCTGGCCAGCCGGGTCCGGATGGGCCAGGAGACTTTCGAGGCGCTCCGAGACTTCGCTCAACGCTCGTCGCCCACCGGCACGGAGGCGTTCAATATCCTGATCGACGGCGAAGGCCTGGACTTTCCAACCGCGGACGAGCTCGGGGAAGACCTTCGAGTCACCAATGTCGGGGTAGGTCTTCCGCCTGGGGAGCTTGCCGAGGGTGCAGTCGTCGACCCCGATGACAACGAGGCTCGGCGCGAGCCCACGGATCTGACGGGTGACGAAGTGATCGTGGCGATCATTGACGACGGGATCGGCATCGCCAACGAGCGCTTCCGTCTCTCGCCCACTGAGACTCGCGTCGAGTACTTCTGGGACATGCAGGTGCCGCCGTCTGGAGCGAATTCGGTCGGTAGCACCAACGGGCAAGTGTTCTGCAAGCGCCAGATCGATAAGCTTTTGCAGAGGCACGATAGCTGCGATGAGGAGGTCTACCGGAAGCTCGGGTTGATCGACCACAGCCAACAGCGGCGCCAGCCGCTCAAGTTCCGCCGCTCCCATGGCACGCACGTCCTCGATGCTGCGGCGGGATTCGACTATCGCGATCCCAAGGCGAAAGCCGTTGCGGCGAAGCGCCCGATCATCGCGGTTCAGCTTCCTTCGGAGGTGATTGCCGAGAGGTCCGACGCCTTCACCGCCGACTGGCTGAAGCTGGCTCTAGACAAGATCCTGTATCTCGCCGACGTGCTCGCAAGCCGGATCGCCAACAAGAAAGGGGAGAAGAAGGCAAAGCCCTTGCCCATCGTAGTGAATTTCAGCTTTGGGACGATCGCCGGGCCTCACGATGGGCAGGCGCCCATCGACAAGGCCGTGCGGAACTTCGTCCGGTGCTACAGGAGCCAGCACGGCAGTCCCGAATGCGAAGTGGTCATGCCTGCGGGTAACGGCTTCCAGTCGCGCACCATCGCCCGGCTCTTAGTCGGAGACAACGGCGAGATCGAGTCGCTTCCCTGGCGGGTACAACCTGACGACAAGACCTCCAGTTACGTCCAAGTCTGGCTGCCAGAAAGCAATAGTGAGCAACAGCGCATCGCCGTCTCCCTGGTGCCACCGCGCGACAGGCCGCAACGTGTCGAGGAGACCAGGCTGGGCTATGCCCTGGACTGGGAGCTCGACGATACGATCCAGGCGCGGGTCTACCACCAGATCGTGAAGCGTCCGAACGGGCGTTTCCGGGAGCGTGTTGTCATCGCCATCCGCAGCACGGAATCGGACGGCGGCGAGCCCCGCGCTCCCTCGGGCCTCTGGGAGATTCGCATGCGCTCGACTGGCCTGGCCCCGGGCGAGAGGGTCGATGTCCGAATCCAGCGCGACGACTCCCTCATGGGTCAAAAGCGCACGGGCCGACAATCCTATTTCGACCACCCGGACTATGTACGCTTCGAGGAGCCGACCGGCCGCCTACGCTCGGACTGTTGCTACCTCCTCGACGATTGCGAGAAGGAGCGCGGTCCGGTGAGCCGCTGCGGGACTTTCAATGCCTATGCAACTGCATACGAGCCCCTGGTGGTCGGCGGCTATCGGAGGGCTGACGGCATCCCCGCCTCCTACACCGGCTCGGGCCCGACAACCTCGGGCAAGCCCGGACCGGAGATCTCCGCGGTCACCGAAGATAGTCCCTCTCATCGAGGCGTGCTGGCGGCCGGGACCTACAGCGGATCGACCGTCGTCCAGAACGGCACCAGCGTCGCCGCACCGGCGATCACCCGCGTGCTCGCCGAGTGCTTTGGCGGCGGGCTCAACAGGGAAGATCTCGTTCAATCGATCCAGTCGACGGATCTCGCCGGCATAGAGGGACCACATGGTCCCTATCCGCCGCTTTGTCCGCCTCGGCAGGGCGCCGGGCGCTACTTCACCGACAAGCGGCCATCCTATCGCCGGCGCATCGAAGACTGACGCCGCCGGGTCCAAGTGACCTCCCGCCAACTGGCCGGTGTCCTCGAGGGAGGACGCCGGCCGCTTTCTGCCAGGACCGCGTCGCCCAGTCCGCCGTCGGCCTCACGATTTCACGAAGTCTTAATCCTCCACTCACGCGCAACTTGCACTGACTTGACGCCGCTTTCGTAGCTTCGCGGCATCGCCCGAACGCGCATTCGGCGCAGGCGATCAGAGACCGGAGCGCATCGGTCCGGTGAAGCGAGATGATTGGCGATACGCAAAAAGCAAGGCCGCGGACCCAGAGTTTCCTCCCTGTGCGACTCGAAGAGCGCCCGGCCGGTGGCCCGAGTGTTGGCCGCGAGACGGGCGCTCTTCCGTCTTTTCGGACGCGCGCGGGCACAGGATCTCGAGGTCGATTTGCCATCAAACCGAGGATTCCAAGCGAAACGAGGAGAGAACAATGAACTCCCAGAGACAGCCCCGTCGCTCGCCGGGCAAAGCTGAACTCAAGCGTCATCTGCAGCTCGTGGCCAGCACCGGACTCACTGTGGCCCTGTGCGCTTGCAGCGGACTGACCGACCCCTACTTGTCTGTGCCTTCGCCAGTGCCAAGCAGTCCGACATTCGCAGAAGCCAAGGTTATCGCGCGGACGGCGAATGACGCCCTCATGGAAAAGCTGGAGGATCTCGAGAGCTTCGACCTGGCGACCGGCACCCTGCTCGTCGGCTCCGGCCTAGCCGGGGTGGCCGCCGGCCTCTACGACGCCGGACTCAATGTCATTTACGGTGCCGGATTGGCCGGCGGATCGGCCCAGGCCGGCCGCTCCTTCTTGCCGTTCCAAACGCGCAAGGAGGTCTACGTCGCGGGCTCGGGTGCGATCACCTGCGCCATTACCGCGATCAGTCTCGGCGTGCCGGACAATCCCGCGGCGCCCGGCACCGGCGTGGCGCGGACGAGCAGCGCGACAAGGGTGGTTACCCGAGGACAACTCGGCGCATCAGCGGACGCCTTACGTAGGCTGGCCGCCGGCGGAGTCCTTGTGCCGGCAGCGAGCGGGCGTGCCGCGACTCCCAGCAACTTCATCGGCCTGCGGGCTCGATCGTCGAACATGGAGAGCATGGCAACACTGTCCTCCGACGCCAACGCCAAGGCACGGGCCGAAGTCTCGGCCGAGCTGACCAAGGCGCTCGCCAACACCTCCGAAGAAAGTCGGACCGCGGCGCGGGAGCTCGCTGACCGCATCGATGCGGCAATCGCCATGCGGGGCGAGCGCCTGCTACTGGCGACGGAGGCGATCGTCAATGTCGTGAACCAAAAGATCGTAGCGGCTCCGATCACGCCGGAAGCAGCCCTGGAAGCCGCTCAGAACCACATCACGGAGATCCAGAACCAGATCAAGGAGAAGGCTGACGAGACCAAGGACAAGGCGGACAAGACCGAGGCCGACGCGAAAGTGACGAAAGAGGTGCTCGATCGCACGGCCGACAAGTCAAGTGCCGACCCGGATGTCGTGAAGGAAGCCCGAGACACCGCTCAGGAAGTCGAAACGGCGCAAAGCAACGCCGAGAGCATCCAGAGCCAGGTCGCCGTCGTCCTGGCCCGCGTCGAGGTGCCGACCGACTGCCTGGGAGGACTGAGGTAGCCCCCGAGGCAGAGGGCCGATTGGCCGTCCGCGACCAGCTCCACAACTCGAACCGGGAAGAAGAGAAGATGGCGAAGAACCAGGATCGCAAGGCTGCCACAGATCGCCGCGCAGCACGTCGTCGAAAGCAACAGGTCTCTCGGTCTTGCACGGGCGGGTCAATGGCGGGACCCGGAAGGCCGCCGCGTCGCGACCGCAACTCCTGCGCCCGGCGACGGCTGTCCGCCTTGGCTCGTCTCGTCCCCTTGGGGTGTGCGGTGACCGGACTTGTCCTTTTGCTCGGCGTCCCGGCATGGGCGCAGCGAGAGATTCCGGCGCCAGGCGACGGCCTGGGCGGAGTATCCATGATCTGTCCACCGATCAATGAGCTCTGTCCCGGGACGGAGAGGTTGCTGCCCCCTCCCTTGGTGCCGATCGACGATGAGTCGCTCGCGGACATCCGCAGAATGCTTGAAAGACACCATGTTCCGGCATTCTACGTCGGAGCGAGCGAACCGCAGCGACAACGACCCGGGGCGAAGCCGTCGTCTTCGGTGCGGCGTCCCTTGGCCGTCCTCGGCTCTCAGGCCACTTCGAGCTATCAGAGAGAACTCGATTTTTGGGAAGGCTTGCCCGAGGCCTTCAAGGACAGGACGGCAGATGCCGGCCTCATCAAATTGCAGGCCTTCACCGAGCCGAACTCGCCGGCCTTCGACTGGAGCAAGCTGTCGAGCGCGCGCGAAGTCGCCTATCTCAAGTTGCTGCGGGAGGGCCGTTCGCTGGACTCGGTCGGCTACCTGGCGCCTCGGCAAGTCGCGGCGGTCGATCGAGAAGAGTTGGCCCGTAGCGCCGGGCTGGCCGCGGGGCGCGCCTCCCGAATCGAGGTGTTCCCGGTCGCCGTCGATGGTCAGGCGGTAGCGATGATTCCCAACATCGAGGAAGGCGCCGATTGGATTGTCGGCGGCGAGGTCGTTCCCGAGGTGCCACCCGGCGTCCTGCCGGCGATCGGCGACGCCGTACCGCCGCTGGTGGCGATCGAGACGCCTGGTACGGGTGTCGCGGATGACCCATCACCGCTGATGAAGTTCGGAGATCCGGTCGGCTCGACCGATCCTAACGACCTGCCGCGCAATGAGAACGAGCCGCGGCTTGAGGACGCTCGGGATCCAAACCAGAGAGGAGAGGCTTGCGGCTCGGCCGGCGACCAACTGGATTGCTACCTGCCGACAGTCGCATTGCACGACCGCTGGCGGACCTACTGCTCCGGTGCCTTGATCTCCAGCCGGTGGGTGCTGACCGCTGCCCACTGCCTTTGCGCCTCCCAGGCGACGCACATCACTGTCGGCAACGAAACGCCCACGGGCCTTGGAAGAAGGTCCTCGGCCAGCGTTTCGGTCAGTCTCGGGAATCGCGTTGAGTTCATTCACGACGGCTTCTGCGCCGCGTTCGAGAACGCGCCCGAGTCGACCGAGACCTTCGCGTTGGGCGATCTAGCGCTGGTGCAGCTCACAAATGCGCTCTTGCCGGGCGATGCCGATCCCTTCGCCACGATCGGCCAATTGTCTCAGGCACGAGATAGCCGTGTGCTTGAAATCGCCGGCTTCGGGGCTCGGGAGGACGACCGTTGGGGAGGTGAGAAGTACGTCAGCGGCATCGCGGTCTCCTCCGCCACCTGCGAGGCGGACGGCGAAGACCAACGGCAGGACAGCGACCGCTTCGGCTGCGTGGCAGGTCGGGAGCTGGTCGCTATCGACCGGGAATTGCGGTCGGACAGCTGCCATGGCGACAGCGGCGCACCGGCCTACGCCAGGCTCGAGGACGGCGGAATGGTTCTCATTGCGCTCGTTTCTCGCGGCCTATCGCGGGAATGCGGGCCTGGCGGAATCTATGCCCTGGTCGTGACGGACGCTGTCCGTACCTGGATCCGGAGCCATGCCTCAACGGCAAGACTCTCGGAAGACGCCGCCGCCTTGGCGGCCGATTTTTCCCGCAAAGCACTCTAACCTAGGAGGTTTCGATGCGCTCCACAGCTCTCTTGTCCATTGTCAGTTGCTGGATCATCGTTGCATTCGCCATCGATGCAGTGGCTCAGACGGACACCAGACGCGCGCGCGCTGCGCAGATGGACAATGCGCGCACCGGTATCAGTACGATGCAGGCCCGCGGCGCCGCTCCGGCAGAGATGGCGCGCAATGCACCGCGGATCATCAACGGCGATCCGGTTTCTCAAAAAGACCGAGATTGGGCCTGGGCCGTCTCGCTGCAGAGAGACGGCCGGCACATCTGTGGCGGGTCGCTGGTCTCGCCCAACATCCGCAACGGCGTGTTGATTGGCTGGCGGGACGACCACAAGGAGGCCACTTGGGCGGTCACCGCGGCCCACTGCGTTACCGACAACGCCGGCCAGGCTGAGGCGGCTACCCGCTTCTTGGCGACCAGCGGCAACGTATCCCTGATCTCGCCAGATCGCGTTGCACAGAAGGTGGTGACGATCGCTGTCCACGAGGACTACGATCCGGTGACTTTCCGCAACGACATTGCGCTGCTCAAGCTCGAGTCGGTGGACTCGATTCCGGACGGTGCACGTCGTACTTCGATACCATTGGCCGATCCGCTCGACCGTATCTGGCTTTACCAGGATTATGCCGCTATGACGGTTGCCGGCTGGGGCCGCACCGAGGATTCCTTCATGTCCGAGATTCTCGAACGCGTCTTGGTGCCCTATGTCGACCGCTCCACCTGCCAAGAGGCCTATGATGACTACGGCGCGTCGATCGAGCCAGGCATGTTCTGCGCCGGCTACAGCACCGGCGGCTATGACTCATGCCAAGGCGACAGCGGTGGCAGTGTCTTTTTCCGTCCGGCGCGAGCCTTCGGCGACCCGGCCGATAGACCGTTGCTAGCCGGAGTGGTGAGCTGGGGTATCGGCTGTGCCCTGAACGGCCTTTACGGCGTCTACACCAACGTCTTGGCGTTCCGCACCTGGCTGGAGCGGACCGTCCTCAAGGCCGAACAAGGCTGAAGGACAACGATTCAAACGATCTCTGCAGGCTGGACCGGCGCATCCACCAGACGCCGGTCCAGCGACTCTCGGGCTCATCGTTTCCTCGGTTACGGGTTTCGTGTCTTGTTCGTCAGCGAGTTACGGTCCGTTCTGGCCGAGAATCGCTTATTCCGCCTGTGAAAGCTAAGCCGTTGATTTGTTCGGTTGCGAGGACGGGATTTGGATTTCATAGACTCTTCCGCATAGCAGGGCTCCGCATCAGAAACATCGAATGAAGACGGGTTTCAGGAGCGGTACTTGATCGCTCGCCACTCTTCGGCGCGCCGGGACCGCTGCCGCAAAGGTTCAATTCAGCGAAAGCCACCCAGCCCCAACTGATCCCAAAGGATCGTTAATCTTGTGAATGCCCCCTGTCCCTTGGTTCCCCACCGCTCCGTTCTCTGAAGAGTTGGAGCCTTCGGCAAACCCGGGGCGGTCCATGCGTGAGAACCTCGATGAGGCAAGCGTGAAGGCATGGAGGATTTCGGGCCGTTTCAATGGGAGAGGCATGCAGGCGTCGCGGGCAACCGGCATTTCTCCATCCCCTCTCATTTCGCAGCTTCACGGAGGGTGTTCGAAACGGCCCAAGATCCGGGGCGGCTCCGCGCCACGACCTCATCCATCCAGCCTGCGACCCTGTCCATCCCGACCTTCATGCCATGATACATGGGCCCGCCGCGCCATCGGGGAAAGCCGTGGCCGACGACTTCGACAACATCGACGAAAGCGCCGTCCGGGACGACTCCCTCCTCTACGACACGCGCGCCTTCATTGATCAGAACCGCGAGAAGGCGGCGGCAAATCTCGTCCGCGC
>JAKSDN010000783.1 GCA_022360075.1 Kiloniellales bacterium
ACGACGGCGACCGTCGCGCTCGCTCTATCGCTTTCCGCGCACGACCTCTTGCCCCTGGACCTCGGCCTGCTCTCCGCGCTCGCCCTCGCCCCGGCGGCCCTCGGCATGCTGCTCGGCCAATCGGTTCGCCGGCGCCTGCCCGAGGCGCGCTTTCGCCGCGTCTTCTTCGGCGCCCTCCTGGTTCTGGGTGTCTATATCGTGGCGCGGGCCTTGGTTTGAGGGCCGCGCGGATCAGCCTCAGGGTCGCGGTTTTCTCTTGCGCGGCAGCGGCTCCGGCGCGTCCGGCCGGTTGCCGGTCTCTCGCAGCATCCAGTCGCGGAAGGCCGCGACCTTGGGCCGCTCCGCCGCGTTCTTGGCGCTCACCAGGTAGTAGGCGAAGCTCACCGGATAGGTCATGGCGAAGGGTTGCACCAAGCGGCCCGCCTCGAGATCGCCGGCGACCAGGACCCGACGGCCGAGCGCGACGCCCTGACCGTCCAACGCGGCCTGCGTGACCAGCTCCGAGGCGCTGAAGCGTGGCCCCTTGCTGCTGTAGAGCTCGGGAAAGCCGGCTGCCAGCAGCCACATGCGCCAGTCCGGGTAGGTCCCTTCGCCGAAGCTTTGGTCCTCGTGCAGAAGCGTGTGCCAGCACAGGTCCTCCGGGTGGCGCAGCGGATGCTCGCCTTCCAGCAGCGCGGGGCTGCAGACCGGAAAGAAGGCCTCGGACAGCAGGAGGGTCGAATCGAGGCCGGGGTAGTCGCCCAGGCCGAAACGCACGCCGACATCGACGTCGTCGCGGGCGAAGTCGACGAGCTGGGGGTTGGCGTCGACCCGGATCTCGATCTCCGGGTGCCCGGCGCGGAAGCGGTCCAGGCGCGGCACCAGCCACTTGCCGGCGAAGGAAGGCGGCGTGCTGACGGTGAGGATGCCGCTCGACTCCAGGCCGCGCAGGCGCTCGATGCCCGCGGCCAGCCGCTCGAAGCCCTCGCGCAGGTCGGGCAGGCAGGCTTGGCCCGCCTCGGTCAGCCAGATCGCCCGCTTGGCGCGGCGGAACAGCTTGGTGCCGAGAATCTCCTCGAGCGCCTTGATCTGATGGCTGACCGCGGCCGGCGTGACGTTGAGCTCTTCCGCGGCCTTGGCGAAGCTCAGATGCCGCGCCGCGGCCTCGAAGGCGCGTAGGGCGTTGAGCGGCGGCAGGCGGCTCAAGATCCCTCCTAAGCATTAGAAAATCTAACTCATCCTAGCAGAAATGCTCGTTTGCGGGCAAGTCGAACGCAGCCTAGATTCTGTTCAACCATAGCATTTGGGCTGGAGATCGTGGCCCGGCAAGACTGAGGAAGTAAAGTTTTCTTCATGTTTTGCGCCACCCGGCTCAAGCTCTTTTCGCCCTCCGCGGGCGCTCCGCCCGCTCGGGCAGCATAGGAGGATCGGCGATGTACCTGTGGCTCATGAGCAACCCCAGTCTCTCGCACGAGATCCTGGCCGGCCGCGACCTGCGGGCGCAGGCCTTCTCGTCCGGCTTGCGGCATACGGGCTATGGCTTCGAGCGGATCGTCTTGGCTGGCGCGGCGGCCGTGATCCGCGGCACGCGCCGGTCGTTCGCGCGCTTCGCGGACTGGAATCGGCGGCGCCAGGCGATTCGGCAGCTCTCCGCGCTCGACAGCCGGGTCTTGAAGGACATCGGCCTGCACCGCAGCGAGATTCCGTCGTTGGTTTCCGAGATCCAGGAATCCGAGGGGCTGGCAGGCGAGCGCATTCGTGGTCGCGCAGTGGCGCGCTGGGACCATGCCTCGCGCCTGCGTCGCCCTCATGCCCGGACCGTTGTCTCCGTCAACGACAACCTCGGCCGACGCCCGGATCCGGAAATCCGGCGCGCCGTGTCCTGAGCCCGACGCCGGAGGAGCCTTTTCATGTTGGCCATGCACTACGGCTTCGTTTTCGACGACGACTTCGACATGAGCGCGATCCGGCGGCGGATCGCGGAGAAGGGACCGCTGTTCGACCACTATCCCGGCCTGGTCCAGAAGGCCTTTCTGGTCAATGAGCGCGATGCGGAGGCCGGCGGTCAGGGTCGCAACGAGTACGCGACCTTCTACATCTGGGAGTCGGCGGAAGCCGCGCGGCGTTTTCTCGCCAGCGATGCCTTCGAAGCGGTCTCGGACAGCTTCGGGCGACCGCAGGTCGGGCTCTGGCCGCTCTACGACCGGCATCGCCGCTGGACCGGCACGGCGGTCGGCGCGGCGCTCCTGGAGGCGGTGGCTCTGCCGCCCGACGGCACGCTCGACGGCGCCCTGTCGGCGCTCGGCGCGCTGTTCCTGGACAGCGGCCGCAACCGCGGCCTCCACTCCGGCGCCCTCGCGCTCGACCCCCAGCGCTGGCGGCTGCTGCGCTTCACCCTCTGGCAGGACAGCGTGCCGGCAGGCCTCGGCGAAGGCGAGCTCATCCGCCGCTACGAGGTCGCCCACCTCTCGCAGCCGGATAACGAGGCGGCGGTGCTGTCGCTTGCCGTGTAGGGGTAGTTCACCTCGTTCGCTCGAGCTTTCGCCGGTCGCCCCCTCACCCAGCTCCGGCTAAGGCTTGGCCCTTGGCCTCGCCAACCCTGCGCTGGGTGAGGGGGCTCACTTCATCCGCCCGATCACCTGATCAACTCGACTGAGCGCCCTACGGCCCGATGCAACACTGCCGTATCGGGCGGTAAGCTCGCGCCTCCACACCAGGAACGAGGAAGTCAGGTCATGCCCAAGGTGCTCTACGAGAAAGACGGCCGCATCGGCCGCATCACGCTCAATCGTCCGGAGGTGCTGAACGCCATCGACGGCGAGCTGCCCCAAGAGCTGGCCGACTGCGTGGCGGCGGCGAATGCGGACGCGGGCGTGCACGTCATCCTCTTGAGCGGCGCGGGGCGGGCCTTCTGCGCGGGCTATGACCTGGCCGCCTATGCCGAAGGCGACACCGACATCATCCAGGAGATGCCCTGGGACCCGATGAAGGATTACGCCTTCATGATGCGCAACACCGAGCACTTCATGTCGCTCTGGCGCTCGCACCGCCCGGTGATCTGCAAGGTCCAGGGCTATGCCGTCGCCGGCGGCTCGGACATCGCGCTCTGCTCGGACCTCGTTGTCATGGGCGAGACGGCG
>JAKSDN010000088.1 GCA_022360075.1 Kiloniellales bacterium
ATCGGCGCCATGCGATCAACATCAGGCTGAGCATCCCGCTCTTCTTCGGGCGCTATTACGTGACGCTCGTCGCCGGAAAGGAGCGCCGGAGCGCCGCGCGGCGCAGCGAGGAGCGGGGCAAGCATCCTCTCCGCACGACCGGCAACGTCATCTTCTTCCTGGTGCTGGGCGCGCTGACGGGTCTCGCCGCGCTCGCCCTGATTCAGCTCGGCAGCGCCTTCCTGCTCGAGAGCACCGGGCTCGTGGTGGCGCCGCAATGAGACTCTTCGGCAGGCTCCGGCCGCGCGGGCGCTGGCGCCGCCTGCTGCGCAGCGAGCGCGGGTCATCGGCCGTCGAGTTCGCCTTCGTCATCCCGGTCCTGATCGCCATCCTCGGCGGCATCATCCAGTTCGGGGCCATCTTCTTCCTGCAGAACAACATGGCGAGCGTGGCGCGCGACGCCGCCCGGCGCTTCGCCGTCGGCGAGATGACCGAGGCCGAGGCCGAGACCTACGCGCAGAATCAGCTCGTGAACTGGGGCGTGACCTTCTCGGTCGACGCCTCCCCGCCCGATCCCAGCGACCCGACCGACACCGACGTTTCGGTGGTCATCACCGTGCCGCTGGCCGACGCGGCGATCGTCGACCTCGGCGGCTTCTTCGGGACCGGCAATCTGGCCGCCCAGGCCGTCATGCGCCAGGAGTAACCCGGACTCATGCCCCGCCCTTCGCGCCTTCGTTCCAAGCTCACCTCTTTCATGCGCGACGTGCGCGCCGGCGTGATCGTCCTCTTCGCCTTCGGCCTCATCATGATCGTGGGCGTGGGGGCGCTTGCCGTCGATATGAGCTATCTCTACGTCCTGGAGACCCAGCTACAGACCGCCGCCGACTCCGCGGCGCTGGCTGGTGCCAGCCGGCTGCCCGATCAAGATGCGGCCCGCACCGAAGCCAAGGGCTACGCCGAGAAGAACCTGCCGCCTTCAGTGCACGGAACGACGGTGAACGACGGCGACGTGGTCTTCGGACAATGGGACACGGACACGCGGACCTTTACGGCAGGCCTCACACCAGCCAATGCGCTTCAAGTCAACGTGCTGCGGACCCAGAGCAACGGCAACGCCGCGAGCACCTTCCTCGCCCGGATCTTCTCCATCGACGAGGTCGATGTCTCCGCCACGTCGATGGCGACCGGGGCGGCGGGGAAGCCGGGCTGCATCATGGCTCTGGACCCCGCGGCGACGCGCGGCGCCATGAAATTCAACAGCATCGATTCGGCGGACCTCGACGATTGCGTCCCGGTCGCCAACTCGACCCACAGCCGGGCGATCGAGATCAGCAGCCTCGACTCCTTCTACGCCGGCTCGCTGTACACCTCCGGCGGATACAAAGCCTCTTCGATCGACAACTTCGATCTCGACGAGCCCGCGCAGACCTACGAGCCACCGCTCGCGGACCCCTACGCCAACCTCGCCGAGCCCTCTCCGGGGGCCTGCGATTGGACGAACCATCACGTCAACTCAAGCGGAACCATCTCGCCTGGTGTCTACTGCGGCGGGCTTTCCGTCAACGCCGGCTCGATCACCTTCAATCCCGGCACCTACTACATCGTCGACGGCGATCTCGAGTTCAACTCGATCAGCAACGTGAGCTGCAACTGCTCCGCACCCGGCTCGGGCGTCACCTTCGTGCTGACCGGCACCAGCTCGTCTCAGATCGGCACCTTCTCCTTCGGCAGCATGGACTCGATCTCTCTGCAGTCGCCGAGCGATCCTTCCTACGACTATCCCGGCATGCTGATCTACGTGGACCGCGATGCACCCTACGACACCTCGAGCTTCAGCAGCATCGATTCGCTGACCTTCAACGGCGCCGTCTACGCCCCTTCCCAGAAGCTGCAAATCAGTAGCATCGACTACTCGGCGCAGACCGACTGCGCGCAGCTTGTCGCCTTCAGGGTGCAGTTCAGCAGCATCGATTCCTTCGGCCGCGCGGACAACTGCCCGGCTTACGGCACGAAGAACCTGTCGATCGGCGGCATCGCCCCCGCGCTGGTGATGTAGCATTCGGCCACGACCGCCGGACGGACGAGGTCCGCGGGATCCTGCTGGTGTAAGCTGGTTGCGAACCAACGGAACCAGCCGATCCCAGCGGGCGACGAGGCCTTGCCTGAACATCGCGTCGAGATATTCCTGATCCTGGCCGCGCCCTTCGTGGGCAGCTTCCTGGCGGTGCTGATCGTGCGCTTGCCCGAGGGTCGGCCCTGGGCCCTCGCCCGCTCCGCCTGCCCCGCCTGCGACCGTCGCCTGGGCCCGCGCGACCTGATACCCCTGCTGAGCTGGCTGCTTTCCAGGGGCCGCTGCCGTTACTGCGGGGCGCGGATCGGCGTGTTCTATCCGGCGGTCGAGCTGGCGGCGCTGCTTATCGCCGTTTGGGCGGCGAGCCAGCTCTCGGGCTGGCTGCTCGTGGCAAGCTGTGTCCTGGGCTGGAGCCTGCTCGCGCTCGCCGTGATCGACCAGCGCCACGGCATTCTGCCCGACGAGCTGACGCTGCCGCTGGTGCCGCTCGGCCTCGTCGTCGCCTGGTTCCTGAATCCTGATTTTCTCTGGGCCCACGTGCTCGGCGCCGCGCTCGGCTTCGCCGCTTTCGCGGCCATCGCCTGGGCCTATCGCCGGCTTCGTGGCATGGACGGCCTCGGGCTGGGCGACGCCAAGCTGCTCGCCGCCGCCGGCGCCTGGCTGTCGTGGAGCGGCCTGGCCTCGGTCGTGCTGCTGGGCGCGGTGTCGGCCTTGGCCGTTGTCTTGCTCAGAGCTCTCTTCGGCGCATCGATCAGCGCCAAGGAGAGAATCGCTTTCGGCCCCTATCTCTGCCTGGCGATTTGGGTGGTCTGGCTCTACGGCCCGCTGACCTTCGGTGGGTGACGCAGCCTCGCTCACGACTCGCAGTAGGACAGCACGCGCTCGTAGAGCGCCGGTGCCACGGTAACGCCCTCGGCTTCGATGCGCTCGCGCGCGGCGCGCCTCTTGCCGCCCGGCAGGCGCGCGCCTTCCTGTTCTTGCACGGCCGCGGTGAGCGCGGCGACGCGATCGCCGAAGGCGCCGCCCGCGAAGCGCTCGGGGTCGAGGGCGAAGAAAAACTGGCCGGTGCGCGGCGGGCCGCCGTCGTTGGTGGCGAAGGAGGAAGCTTCGAGGCCAAGAGTGGCACCGGACAGCGCAGCGGCAAAGACCTCGACGGTCAGGCCGATACCGAAACCCTTGTAGCCCCCGGCGGGCAGCATGCTGCCGGCCAGGGCCGCCGCCGCGTCGCGAGTCGGCCGGCCCTCGGCGTCGAGCGCCCAGCCTTCCGGGATCGGCTCGCCCTGCTTGGCGCGCAGGGAGATCTCGCTCTTGGCGATGACACTGGAGGACTGGTCGATGACGAAGGCAGCCGCGCCCTCGCCATCGGGTACGCCGAGCGCGAATGGGTTGGTGCCGATGACCGGCTTCTTCCCGCCCGGCGGCGCGATCGAGGCCGGCGCGTTGGTGAATCCGAGCCCCAGCAAGCCGGCCTCGGCGAGGATCTCGACGTGCTGGCCCAGAACGCCGCAGTTGTAGGAGTTGCGGATGGCGCCCGCCGCGATGCCCGTCTCCTTCGCCGCCGTCACCAGTCGATCGAAGAGCGCGTCGATGGCCGGCAGAGCGAAGCCGTCGTCGGCATTGCAGGCGAAAGCCGAGGCCGAGAGCGCCGTCACGGCCGGCCGGGCATCGCCCTTGACCTTGCCGCACTTCAGGTGCTCGCAGTAGATCGGCACATAGGCCAGGCCGTGGCTCTTGATGCCGTCGCGCTCGGCACCGACGACCGCGCGCGCCTGGGAAGCGGCGTTGCCGGCCGAGCAGCCGCTCGACGTCAGGGCGCGCTCGGCGAGGCCGCGGACGTCGCCGAGGGAAAGGCTAACGGGTCCGGATGTCACGACAGGGCTTCCTCGTATGGGGATCGTTCTCGCGGGCCAAGATCGGCATTTCGGCGGCTTTGTCCAACCCAAAGACCCGGCGAGGCCTCACGACCGGCTCAGCCAAGGCTCCCGCCGGAGTTGCGCGTCGGTTCCGGACGGACCGAAAAAGCGGTAACCTGTCGAGCATGGAAAGGCGGTCCTCGAGTCCGCCTGGGCCCGACGGGGTGATGAGAAGCTTGAAGCCGGACCCGGACTCCCTGGAAAGCGCGCTCGGCACGTTGCTGGTCGAGGGCGGCTACCTCGAGCGCGCCGGATTCGAGCGCGCCCGCCGCGCCTGCGCCGCGGGCAGCGACCCGCTCTGCCTGATCCTGACCCGCCTCGGCCTGGTCTCGGAAAGCGACATGGCCAGCGCCTTGGCGGAGCTGCTCGGCCTGCCGGTCGCGACGGCCGGGGACTATCCCTCGACGGCGGTATTGGATGGGACGCTCAGCGCCAATTTCCTGAAGGAGGCCCGGGCCATACCCCTGGCCGACGAGCCGGAGGCCCTGGTGCTGGCCGTGGCCGATCCGCTCGACGGCTTCGTGCCGGAGGCCGTGGCGCTCAAGGTCGGCAAGCCCGTGCTCACACGGATCGCGCGGCCCGGCGATATCGAGACGGCCTTCGAGCGGCTCTACGGCCGCGACCGCGGCCAGGTCGGGGCGGTCGTCGACGGTATCGATGCGATCGATCAGGCCGGCACCGAAGCGGATATCGAGAAGCTGAAGGACCAGGCGAGCGAAGCGCCGGTGATTCGCCTCGTCAACGCCATGATCGCGGAGGCCGTGGAAGCGCGCGCCTCGGACATTCACATCGAGCCCTTCGAGAATCGGCTTCGGGTGCGCTACCGGGTCGACGGCGTGCTGACCGAAGCGACGGCGCCGCCGCCGGGACTCCAGGCCGCGATCGTCTCGCGCATCAAGATCCTCGCCAAGCTCAACATCGCCGAGCGGCGCCTGCCCCAGGATGGGCGGATCAAGCTGACCGTCAGGGGCAAGGAGGTGGACTTCCGCGTCTCCACCTTACCGACCGTGCACGGCGAGAGCGTGGATCTGCGGATCCTCGACCGCGATTCCGTCGTGCTGGATTTCGCCGAGCTCGGGTTCGACGCCTTCACGACAGAGCAGATCCTCGAAGTCCTCAAGCAGCCCAACGGCATCTTCCTGGTGACCGGCCCAACCGGCAGCGGCAAGTCGACGACGCTCTACACCTCGCTGATCACGCTCAACACGCCGGACCGCAACATCATCACGGTCGAGGACCCGGTCGAGTATCAGCTCGAAGGCGTCAATCAGCTTCAGGTCAAGCCGCAGATCGATCTCACCTTCGCGACCTTGCTGCGCTCGATCCTGCGGCACGATCCCGACATCATCATGGTGGGCGAGATTCGCGACCTGGAGACGGCGCAGATCGCGGTCCAGGCCTCGCTCACCGGCCACCTCGTGCTGTCGACCCTGCACACCAACTCCGCGGCCGCCAGCGTGACCCGACTGCTCGACATGGGCGTAGAGGACTACCTTCTGACCTCGACGCTGAAGGGCATCCTGGCCCAGCGCCTGGTGAGAACCCTTTGCAAGGCCTGCCGCGAGCCTTACGAAGCGCTGCCGGAGCTGGTCGCGCAGATCGGCCTGCCGCGGGAGAACGGCGGCGATCCGCTCGTCTTGCACCGCCCGGTGGGCTGCGCGCGCTGCGGCGGCAGCGGCTATCTGGGACGCACCTCGATCGGCGAAATCCTGGTCATGTCCGACGGCCTGCGCCGGCTGACGCTGAGGCAATCGGAAGCGCATGAGATCGAGCGCGCGGCTATCGGTAACGGCATGCGCACCCTCTACGAGGACGGCCTGCGCAAGGCCGTCGCGGGCGAAACCTCGATCGAGGAAATCCTGCGGGTAACCCGGGAGAGCCGGGAGGCGCAGCACGGGGATCATGGCTAAGCAACGGCAATCACGGAGGCTGTCGATTGGTCGCTCTCGAACGCCGACCACAGCCTTCGGCACACACCTAGGCTGAAAGCGGACCATCGGATGCCCACCTACCGATACAAGGCCGTCGCCGCCTCCGGCGAGCTGCTCGAGGCGGAGATCGAGGAGCCGAGCCGGGCCGCCGTCATCGAGCGGCTGAACGGCCAGGGCCATCTGCCGATCCGCGTCGAGGAGACCGCGCAGGACTCGCTCAGCGGCTGGCTGCACAAGGACCTATTCGGCACGCGTGGCGCTTCGCGGCGCCAGCTCACGCTGGTCACCCGCGAGCTGGCGACCCTGCTGCAGGCCGGCCTCGCCCTGGACCGTTCCTTGGAGATCGTCATCGGTCTGACCGGCAACCAGCGCGTCAAAGACCTCCTGCGAGGCATCCTCGAGCGGCTGCGCGGCGGCAGCTCGCTCGCCGATGCGATGGCGGCCGAAGGTGGCGGCTTTCCGCCCTACACCGTCAGCATGGTCCAGGCCGGCGAGGCCGGCGGCTCGCTCGACGTGGTGCTGGCGCGCGTCGCCGATCACATGGAGCGCACGCAGAGGGTCATGGAGGAGCTGAAGTCCGCCATGATCTACCCCTCGATCCTGGTGGCGACGGTAGCGGTCTCCATCGTCGTCCTGCTGAGCTACGTCATCCCGCAGTTCGAGCCGCTCTTCGCCGATGCCGGCGAGGCTTTGCCGCTCGCCACACGGATCGTCATCGGCGCCGCGGCGGCGATCGAGCGCTTCTGGTGGTTGGCTGTCCTCGTCCTGCTCGCCGGCTGGCTCCTGCTGCGCTTCCAGCTTCGCAAGCCTGCCTTCCGGGTGCGCTGGGACGGCTGGCTGCTGCGCGTGCCGCGCCTGGGCCCGCTCCTGGTCATGATCGACGTCGCGCGCCTGGCCCGAACGCTGGGGACCCTGCTCGCCAATGGCGTCGCAATGCCGACGGCGATCTCGGTCGCCAAGGGCACCCTGAGGAACGCCGCCATGACCGCGGCCATCGGCGAGGTGGAAGCTGCCGTCAAGGAGGGGCGCGGCTTGTCACAGCCGTTGACCGAAACGGGCCTGCTGCCGGAGCTGGCAACCACGCTGATCGGCATCGGCGAGCAAGCCGCCAATCTCGACGCGATGCTGATCCGGCTCGGCGACATCTACGAGGAAGAGACGCAGCGCGCGATCCAACGCCTGATGGCGGTGCTGGTTCCGGCTCTCACCATCGGGCTCGGCCTGCTCATCGCGGCTATCATCGCCTCGATCCTTGTGGCTATCTTGAGCGTCAACGAGCTCGCGTTCTGAGGAAGGTCATCCGATGAAGGATCCTGTGGATCGACGCCACGCGAGGACCCGGCCAAGGCGCCGGGCGCGCGCCGGAAGCGCCGGCTTCACGCTGCTGGAGCTGCTGATCGTCATCATCATTCTGGGGCTGTTGGGCGCGCTGGCCGGGCCACAGCTCATCAAGTATCTGGGCAAGGCCAAGACCGACACGGCGAAGCTGCAGATCGACCAGATCGAGGCGAGCCTGGACCTGTTCTTCCTCGACGCGGGCCGCTACCCGACGCAGCAGGAAGGCTTGCAGGCCCTGGTCGAGAGACCCGCCGGCGCCGAGCAATGGAACGGCCCCTACCTGAAGAAGCGCGACACGATCGTCGATCCCTGGGGCAAGACCTTCGAATACAGCTTACCCGGCGAGCATGGTCCCTACGACATCTACTCGCTCGGCTCCGACGGCGCGGAGGGCGGAGACGGTGAAGACCAGGACGTCACGAGCTGGTGAGCCAGTCCGATGCCGGGGCTTCACGCTGGTCGAGCTGCTGGTGGTGCTGGGCATCCTCGGCCTCGTGACGGCGATCGCGATGCCCTTTCTGACCGGCGGCGGGGCGCGGGCCGAGCTCGCGGCCGCGGCCAGGAGCTTGGCCTCGGACCTGCGCTTGGCGCGCAGCGAGGCGGTCGCCCGCAACCGGAGCCAGGCGGTCACGATCGACGCGGCCGGGCGGCGCTATCTCGGCTTCGATCGTTCGAGCCACGCGCTGCCCGCCGACAGCCAGCTCTCGCTCAGCTTGCCGGGACGCGACCGGGTCGACGAGACGTCCGGCCACATTCGCTTCTTCCCCGACGGAAGCTCGACCGGTGGGACCATCACGCTGGCCGACGACGGCCAGGCCTTGCGCGTCGAGGTCGAATGGCTCACGGGGCGGGTCTCGATCGAGCAGAGCCGGCATGAAGCCAAGTGAAGACGGCTTCACGTTGCTGGAGGTGCTGGTCGCTTTCGCAATTCTGGCACTGATCCTGGGCGTCGTCTTCCAGACCTACTCGACCGGCTTCCGCAGCGCGGAGACGGCGTCCGACCACATGACGGCGACGCTCTTGGCGGAGTCGAAGCTCGCGAGCATCGGCGTCACGCAAAGCCTTGAAGAGGGCGAGGCGGTCGGCGACTTCGACGACGGCTATCACTGGCGAACCACGATCCGACCTTTTCGAGCGGAGGACGGCGAGGCCGACGGGCCGTTGCCGATCAGAGCCTACGAGATCACCGTGACCGTGGGCTGGGGCGACAGGGACGCGGGTCCCGCGGTCTCGCTCACGACGCTGCGCGTGGAGCCGAGCTTGTGACGACCGGCCGAAACGACAGCGACGTCCAAAACGCAGGTGGCTTCACGTTGCTCGAGCTCCTGATCGCCATGACCTTGCTGGGCCTGCTGATGGCGATGCTGTTCGGCGGCCTGCGCTTCGGTGCCGGCGTCTGGGCGCGCGGCGACGCCGAGCTCGAACAGCTCTCGCGCCTGCAAATCGTCCAGAACCTGATCCGCCGCCAGATCGGCGCCGCCTTGCCGCCGGTTCCGGGCGGCGAGACCGGGCCTTCCCGCTACGCCATGGAAGGCGGACCCGATGCCTTGACGCTCTTCGCCCCGGCGCCGCTCCACGCCGCCATCGGCGGGATCTACCGCATCGCCCTTCGCGCCGAGGACTGCCCGCCGGGCACCTGCCTGGTGATGGCTTGGCACCTGGACCAGGGTCAAAAAGAGCCGGCCGAGGCGCCGCGCGAGGAGCAGCAGGTCGTGCTCCTGGACGACATCGAAGGTCTGGCGTTCGACTATCTCGCCGAGCCGGCGGCCGTCGAGCCGACGCCGCCGTGGCAGGACATCTGGGACGAGCCGGAGCGCCTGCCGGCCCTGATCCGGCTTCACGTGACCTTCGATCCGCAGGACCGCCGGTCTTGGCCCGCTTTGCTGGTGGCACCGCTGGCCGGACGGCGCTAGCCGACTCAGCGCGGCGCCGCTACGCTAGAGTTTGTCGCCAGAAGCTCACGCCCGGAGGTCAAGGCTCCTTGCTGGCACGCGTTCGCACGGCGTTCGGCGGTTTCTTCGGATGGTGGTTCGGGGAGCTGGCCGCTTTGCTGCCCGGCGCCATGCGGCGTTCCGGGCGTCGCTCTCTGGTCTTCGACCTGGGCGGCCAGGAAGTGAGCGTGCACCGCTGCGAGCCGAAAGGCTCCCACGAGCTCGGCCGGGTGGCCGCGGCCGGCGATGCCGCGCTCGAGCAGCGGGCCCTTTCCAAACTGGTGCAGCGCTTCGACCTGAGGCGCGAGGCGGTCGTCCTGCGCATCGAGCCGGGCCGCGTGCTGCGCAAGCTGATCGAGCTGCCGCGCGCGGCCGAGGAGAACCTGCGCGAGGTGATCGGCTTCGCGATGGACCGGCAGACCCCCTTCAAGGCTGCCGAGGTCTACTTCGACTATCGCCTGACCGAGCGGCCGAAGGATGCGGAGACTCTCCAGGTCGAGCTCGCCGCCGTGCCCCGCCCTGTCGTCGACGCAGCGTTGGAACGGGCCCGCGCCTGGGGCTTGAGGCCCTTCGCGGTGGACATCCGCGAGGGCGAGCCGCCGGTCGCGCCGCGCTACAACTTCCTGCCCAAGGAAGAGCGGCCGCCGTCGCCCTGGCGCAGCGGTCCCCTGACCTGGCTGCTGACGATCTCGGTGGTGGCACTGCTCGTGGTCGCCGTCGCCATCCCCTTGGTGCGGCAAGCCGAACAGCGCGACCGGCTGGCGCAGCAGGTCGACGAGGCCCGCGACGCCTTCGAAGCGGCCCGGCGCTTGCGCGGCGAGATCGAGCGTCTGCGGCAGGAAAGCCGCTTCATCTTCGACTGGAAGCGCGAGAACGTGCCGTCGATCGTGGTGCTGAACGAGCTGACCCGCTTGCTGCCGGACGACACCTGGATCTTTCAGCTGCGCCAGCGCGGCGCGGAGGTCCAGATCTACGGCCATTCGGCGGCGGCGTCGGGACTGATCGAGCGCATCGAGCAGTCGGGCCTGTTCTCGAACGCGGCCTTTCGCGCGCCCGTGACGCGCGACCAGCAGACCGACAGCGAGCGCTTCTTCCTCGCCTTCACGGTCGGGCCGGGCGAGGCCTCGCCGTGAGCCGGCTGTCGCCCTTCCTGTCCCGGGCCCTGGCTCTGCTGCTGCTGGTCGCAGCCGTCACGGCCCTCTACGGCATCGTGGTTGGGCCGCTCCTCGACAACTATGTGCGGAGCCGAAGCGACATCGAGGAATATCAGGCTCTGCTCGCGAGGCTGCACGTGGTCGGCGCGGCGGTGCCCGATCTCGAATCCGAAGTCTCGAGGCTGCGCAGCGACCGCTCGTCCGGCACCGGCTATCTCCCGTCCGGCAGCGATTCCCTGATCGCGGCCCGGCTTCAAGAGCGGGTCAAGCAGGTCGTCACCCGTCACGGCGCAACCCTCAAAACGACGCAGACCCTGCCGGTCGTCGCCAAGGAAGCGCTGCGGCAGGTCGCCATCCGCGTCGAGATGACCGCCAACATCGAGGCGCTGAAGCGGATCCTCTTCACACTCGAGTCCGGCAGGCCCTATCTGCTCGCCGACAATCTGGACATCCGCACCGGGCGCAGCCCGCGACCGGACGATTCGGCGGAGGCGGAGATTCCACTGACGGTACGCTTCGACGTACTCGGGTTCCTGCGCGCGGAGGGCCGGGAAAGTTGATCGGCCGTTCCTCTCTGCTCGTTCACGGCACGCTGCTGCTGCTCTGCGCGGGGCTCGCCGGCGTGATCTATTGGGAGTTGGAGACCGGGTTCGGCATCCAGGGCGAGGCCGCGCCGGCGGCGTCGGTAGCGCAGGAAGAGAGTCCCGTGGGTCCGAACGAACGCTTCGCTCTGCCGAGCTTGGAGAGCTTCGCGCAGATCACGGCGCGGCCCCTGTTCCGGCCCTCCCGCCGGCCGGCGCAACAGGCGGCGACGCCGGAAGCGCCGAGCGGGCCGCCACCGTCGCTCGAACTCGCGCTGACCGGCGTGGTCACCTCGCTCGACGAGCGTGTCGCGCTGCTCCGCGTCCAACGCGATGCCAAGGTCGTGCGCACCCGCGAAGGCGAGGAGATCGACGGCTGGGTCGTGCAGGAGATCCTGCCGGACCGGGTTCTGCTGCAGCATGGCGCGACCACACAGGAGCTGCTGCTGCAGGCCGGTCAAGAGCGCTCCGCGAGCCCCGATTGACCTGGCGAGCGCAGTGCCGTTCCGCAAGATCCCGCTCGATTATTCATGAATTTCGGATGCTATTCCTGATCATTTCGGAGTAGCGACAGCTTTTTCATGGAAGTTTTCTTTGCTTGGCGTGGCATTGCGCCATGGACTATTATGATCTTCAAGGAAACGGGGCGCGCGACTCTCCCGATTCTACAACGTGACCATTCGTCCGATGGGACGCGGGGGCTCGAACCATGAAGCAGCGACGGCTGAATTCTGGGCATAGCCGGGTCACCAGAGCCTTTGCCGGCGCTCTTCTGTTTCCCGTTCTGCTGAGCGGCTGCCTCTGGTCGACGCCGAAGTATCCGCCGGAGCCCCTGGAGGCCAGCGCGCCGCTGCAAGCCGCGAGCGTGGCCGAGAGCGCCCCGGCGCGGCTCCAGGAAGCCGCCGTCTCCGTCGAGGCACCGGCCGCCGAACGGCCACGCGCCACGAGGGCGGTGCAAATTCCCGCCCCCGACGAGAGCGCGTCCGCCCCGCCCCGGCTCTACGAGGGCAGCGGCAAGTTCCTCAACCAGCGCGGCAGTGGCCTGAGGCCGGTCTGGACCAGCGCCGAAGGCGAGGTCACGCTCGGCTTCGTCGACACCGAAGTGCGCGAGGCCGTGCGCGCCGTGCTCAGTGACATCCTGCAGGAGAACTACGTCGTCGATCCCAACGTGCAAGGCACGATCACCCTGCGCACCGCCCGGCCCGTGCCCATCTCGGCCCTGGTGCCGACGTTGCAGGCGGCGCTGCGCATGATCGGCGCGACGATGATTCGCGAGGGCGACCTCTACAAGGTGGTCCCGGTCGAGCAAGCGCCGCGCGGGGCCGCGCCGCTCGCCGAGCGCCTGCGCTTCCCGCAGGGCCCCGGCTACGGCGTGCAGGTGATACCCCTGCAACACATCGCCGCCGCCGAGATGGCGAAGATCCTGGAGCCGGTCGTGCCGGCCGGCTCGATCCTGCGCATCGACGAGGCGCGCAATCTGCTGCTGCTGGGCGGCACGGCGGACGAGCAGGAGAACGCGCTCGAGTTCGTCGAGCTGTTCGACGTCGACTGGCTGTCCGGCATGTCCTTCGCCCTCGTGCCCCTGGAGTTCGCCGATCCGAACCAGATCGTGCGCGAGCTCGAGGTCGTGTTCGGCGATCAAGCCGAGGGGCCGTTGGCGGGCGTGGTCCGCTTCGTGCCGATCGCGCGCCTGAACTCGCTGCTGGTGATCTCCAACCGGCCGCAGTACCTGGCGAGCGCGGAATCCTGGATCGAGCGCCTCGATCTCGGCAGCGAGTCCGCCACGCCCCGGCTTTTCGTCTACTATGTCCAGCACCGCCAGGTCGCCGAGCTGTCCCAGGTGCTGAACGAGATTTTCGCGCCGAGCACCTCGGCCTTGCCAGGCTTGGGCTCCGAGCCGGCTCCGCTCGCGCCGCCGCGCCTGCCGGAGGACGACGAGGACGAGGACGAGCGGCCGCGTCCGGCACCGGCCGCGCTCACCCTCGGCGACGGCTTCGCCTACGCGCGGGAGTCCGAGATCCGCATCATTCCCGACGAGATCTACAACGCCCTCGTGATCCTGGCGACGCCCAAGGACTACAAGCTGGTCCAGGCCGCGCTCGAGAAGCTCGACATCGTGCCGTTACAGGTTCTGATCGAGGCGACCATCGCCGAGGTCGTGCTGAACGACGAGCTGCGCTACGGCCTGCAGTGGTTCTTCGATACCGGCGACAGCGAGTTCTCGTTCAGCTCAGCGGCGGCCGGCGGCGC
>JAKSDN010000945.1 GCA_022360075.1 Kiloniellales bacterium
ATGCAAGGTCAGGTCGACGCCATCAACAGCCTCGCCCTGGAGGCATCGCCGGCCGGAACCCATGCGCTGCCCTACCTCGTCGTCGGCGATCACATGATGGTCCTGCGGGGCAACCCCTTTCGCTTGGCCGCGACGGAGGACTTGGCCGGCCGGACCGTGGCCGTGACGTCGGGCAGCAGCGCCGAGGTCTTCGCCACTGACATCAGCCAAGGCCTCGAGGCCAAGGGCCGGGCGCCCATGAACATCCACTCCTTCCCGGACCAGCGCTTCACGCATTTTCCGGTCTCCATGGGCCATGCCGCGGCCTACTTCGTGCAGAGCGTCAGCGCGGTCGCCACCACGCGCGATCCGGAGTCCCGGACCAAGCTCGTGCCAGGCGTGTTCCGGGCCCAGCGCGAGGTCGGCTTCGCCTTGAAAGCCGACAACGAGACGCTGATCCACGCCGTCGAGCATGCCTTGGCGGCGATGGTCGCGACCGGCAAGCACCGAGCCCTGCTCGAGCGCTACGGCCTGCCCGAGGAACTGTCGCCTTTTCGCTGACGGTCCGCTTGCATGTCGGAGCGGGAAAGGCCTTAATTCCCCTGTACAATTCGGACGCAATGGACCGGGCGCGGGACCCAACCAGGTCTGATCGTCGGTGGCGCAATTGGCGGCCGTCGCGCGCAACAGGTCGAAGAATAGGGAGGAAGCCGTCCATGACGTTCAAGCAAGCCCTGACCGCGACTGCCGTCTGTCTGGTTATGGCGAGCGGCGCGGCGCGCGCCGCCGAGCCCGAGCAGTGCAGGAGCGTGCACTTCTCCGACGTCGGCTGGAGCTGCATCACGGCGACGACCTCTGTCGCCATGACTCTGCTCGAGGGCCTGGGCTACGAGCCCAAGGCCAGCGTTCTTTCGGTCCCGGTCACCTTCGAGAGCTTGGCCAACAAGGACCTGGACGCCTTTCTCGGCCTCTGGCTGCCGACCCAGGAGAGCATGATCCAGCCCTATTTCGACAAAGGCACCATCGACAAAGTCACCGTGAATCTCGAGGGCGCGAAGTACACGCTGGCGGTGCCGGCCTACGTCCAGGCTGCCGGCGTCAAGTCCTTCGCCGATCTCGACAAGCACCGCGACAAGTTCGACGGCAAGATCTATGGCATCGAGCCGGGCAACGACGGCAACCAGATCATTCAGGACATGATCGACAACGACGCCTTCGGCCTCGGCGACTGGGAGGTGGTCGAGTCCAGCGAGCAGGGCATGCTCTCCCAAGTGGCTCGCGCGTCGCGCAAGGACGACTGGATCGTGTTCCTGGGCTGGGAGCCGCATCCCATGAACCGGCGCTTCGAGATGGCCTATCTCGCCGGCGGCGACGACTATTTCGGCGCAAACTTCGGCGGCGCCACGGTCTACACCCTGGCGCCGAGCGGCTACACCGAGCAGTGCCCGAACGTCGGCAAGCTGCTGCAGTCGATGAAGTTCGACCTGGATCTGGAAAACCAGATCATGGGTTACATGCTCGACGACGGCATGGACCCGCAGGCGGCCGCGGTGCAGCTCCTGAAGGAGAACCCGCAGCTCGTCGAGCGCTGGCTGGCCGACGTCAGCACCTTCGACGGCGGCGACGGCGCGGCGGCTGTGAAAGCGCATCTGGGCATGTGAGCGGGAGAGCGGCGGAAAGCCGTCGCCTTCAGGGCGGACTGCAAAGAAAAAGAGGCTGCACTCCGGATAGTGCGTCCTTCGAGACGCGCCCTGTCGGGCGCTCCTCAGGATGAGGAACAACGGGTGTGGCAGAAAGAAAAGACCTCATCCTGAGGAGCCCGCGTTAGCGGGCGTCTCGAAGGGTTCCGAAGGAACCGCGCGAAGCGCACGATCGTCGTCCAGCACGCCGGCTCCCGGTCTTGCCGCCTAGACGGTTTGCTTCACCACCGGACACGCCATCGGGGAGGGCGTCATGGACTGGTTCACCGACAACAAGATTCCGCTCGGCAAGTGGATCTCGGTCTTCGTCGATTTCCTGAACGACCACGCCGCCTGGCTGTTCGATCTGATCTCGGGCGTCTTGGGTTTCCTGATCGAGGGCCTGATCGCGATCCTCCAGTGGTTCCCCGCGCTGATCCTGGTCCTGCTGCTGGCCGGCTTCGCCTACTGGCTGCACCGTTCCTGGAAACTGTCCGTGACGATGATCGTCTCGCTGCTGCTGATCGTGAACCTCGGCTATTGGGAGGCGACGACCGAGACCCTGGCGCTGGTCATCTTCGCGACCCTGATCTGCATGCTGGTGGGCGTGCCGGTCGGTATCGCCTCCGCGCACCGGCCCTGGCTCTACACCTGGATCCGGCCGGTGCTCGACCTGATGCAGACGATCCCGACCTTCGTCTATCTGATTCCGACCTTGATCCTCTTCGGCCTCGGCGTCGTGCCGGGCCTGATCTCCACCGTGATCTTCGCGATCCCGGCGCCGATCCGCTTGACCTATCTCGGCATTTCCTCGGTGCCGAAGCAGCTGATCGAAGCGGGCGAGGCCTTCGGCGCGACCAAGCGTCAGCTGCTCTGGAAGGTCGAGCTGCCGCACGCCATGCCGACCATCATGGCCGGCCTCACCCAGTGTATCATGCTGTCGCTCTCCATGGCCGTGATCGCCGCCCTGGTCCGCGCCGACGGCCTCGGCAAGCCCGTGGTACGCGCGCTCAA
>JAKSDN010001339.1 GCA_022360075.1 Kiloniellales bacterium
AAAATCCGCGTCTCGTATGAGCGGTTGGCTGGCTCCAGGGCGATCGAATGGCCGTGGCGGCGCAGGCGCTTGAGGGTAGCCTCGGCCTCGTCGATGAGCGCCACGACGATGGCCCCGTTGTCCGCCGTTTCGCTGCGCTCGATCACCACCGTATCGCCGTCGAGGATGCCGGCGTCGACCATCGAATCGCCTTCCACCTCGAGCGCGTAGTGGTCGCCCCGGCCGAGGATCGCGGCGGGAACGTCGACGAAGCTCGCCTCGTCGCGCAACGCCTCGATCGGCGTGCCGGCGGCGATCCGTCCGTAAAGCGGCAACTGCAGCGCATCGCTCTCCGCCGCGGCGCGCGCGCCGACGAGGGCGCTGTCGCGCGAGCCGGTGATCACCTGCGGCTCGAAGCGTCTGACCGAGGGGGCATCGCGGCGCAGATCGTCGGGCAGGCGCAGGATCTCGATGGCCCGAGCGCGATGCTTGAGGCGTCGGATGAAGCCGCGCTCCTCGAGGCCCGAGATCAGGCGGTGGATGCCCGACTTCGACTTCAGGCCCAGCGCATCCTTCATCTCGTCGAACGACGGCGAGTGGCCGTTTCGGGCGAGATGCTGATTGATGAAGAGCAATAACTCGTGCTGCTTGCGTGTCAGCATTGGAGTCCGACCTCCCGGATCTTCACGTGTCGCCCGTGGACGACACTAGATATAGAACAAAACAACAACCCTGGCACATGTTCTAGTTTAGTTCTTGTGAGCCGTCAAGCGTTGATACGGCCGCGACGGGGGCCGCGCGCGATCTGGGGTTGCGGGGCGTGAGTTCAGATGTTGAGCGAGCCGCCCGTCAGGGAGATCACCGGCACACTTTCGCCGGCCGCGAGCGGCGGCGCGTGCGGCGGCCGGACGATCAGGCAGTCGGCATGGGCCAGGGTCGCCAGCATGGAGCTGTCCTGCCGCACGTAGGGCGTGGCGGTCACCCGTCCATCGCCGTCCTTGCCCAAGGTTGCCCGCAGGTAGTCCTGGCGCCGGTCGTTGGCGCCGAGATCGGCGCCGAGGATCGCGGTTTCGGTCAGATCCGGCGCGTCCTTGCGGCCCAGCATGGCTTGGATCGCCGGCCGCACGAACAGCACACCGCAGACAAGGCTCGAGACCGGGTTGCCGGGCAGGCCGAGCATGGGCGTGCTGCCGATCTTGCCGAACATCAAGGGCTTGCCCGGCCGCATCGCGATCTTCCAGAAATCGAGGTCGAGACCGGCACCGGCCAGGGCCTGGGCCACGAGATCGTGCTTGCCGACAGACGCGCCGCCGGAGGTGACCAGCAGGTCGGCGCCCATCGCGCCCGCGGCCAGCGCCTGCAGGGAATCCTCCCGGTCGAGGGCGATTCCGAGCTGGATCGGCTCGCCGCCGCAGACGCTGACCAGCGCGGCCAGCGACAGCCCGTTCGAGCTGACGATCTGGTTGGGGCCGACCGGCTCGCCCGGCATGACGACCTCGTCGCCGGTCGCCAGGATGGCCACGCGCGGCCGCCGTGCGACCCTCAGCCAAGGTACGTTCATGGCCGCGGCGAGACCGATATCGCGCGCCGTCAGCAGGCGGCCCGCCGGCACGCCGAGGTCGCCGGTCTTGAAGTCGAGGCCCGCCGGCCGGACGTAGTGGCCGGTGGGCACCTGCGCCTTCATGGTGATGCGGTCGCCCTCGGCCTCGGTGTCCTCCTGGATGACGATGGCGTCGCTGCCGCGGGGCAGGGGGCCGCCGGTAAAGATGCGCACGGTCTGGCCCGGCTGGATCTCGCGGTCGTAGGCGCCGCCGGCTGGCGCTTCGCCGACCTGCTCGAGCACGACGGGTGTCTCGGCCAGGTCCGCCGCGCGAACGGCATAGCCGTCCATCGCCGAGACGTCCTGCGGCGGTTGGGTGAAACGCGAGACCACGTCCTCGGCCAGGACGCGGCCAAGCCCATCGGCCAGGCTCACGGTCTCGGCCGGCAGCGGCGCGAAAGCGCTCAGGATTCGCGCGAGCGCTTCCTCGACCGGGATCATCAGGGCGCCTCGAAGGTGCCCGACTTGCCGCCCGACTTGTGGACCAAGCGGATCTCGCCGATGCGCATACTGCGGTCGACCGCCTTGCACATGTCGTAAACCGTCAGGGCGGCGACCGAGACCGCGGTCAGGGCCTCCATCTCGACCCCGGTCTTGCCGGTGATCTTGCAGGTCGCGGTGATCTCGATCGCGTTGCGCGCCGGCTCGGGCGTGAGATCGACGCTGACGGAGCTGAGCGCCAGTGGGTGGCAGAGCGGAATGAGATCCGGCGTGCGCTTGGCGCCCATGATGCCGGCAAGGCGGGCGACCGACAGGACGTCGCCCTTCGCCACCCCGCCCGCCTGGATCAGGGCCAGCGTCTCCGGCGCCATCTCGATCGTGCCCTTCGCCACCGCCAGCCTCGCGGTTTCGGCCTTGGCCGAGACATCGACCATGACGGCCTTGCCCTCGGCATCGAAGTGGGTGAAGCCGGCCATGGGCTCAGGCACCGGCCTCGAGCGCCGCCGGCGCCGGCCGCAGCGCGCGCGCCGCTGCGGCGACGTCGGCCTGGCGCATGAGCGATTCGCCGATCAGGAAAGCCCGCGCGCCCACCGCGCGCATGCGGGCGAGATCGTCTCGGCCGTAAAGCCCGCTCTCCGCCACCACGAGCCGCTCGGCCGGCACGTTTGGCGCCAGCCTCTCCGTCGTCGCCAGGTCGACCTGCAAGGTCTTGAGGTCGCGGTTGTTGATTCCGATCAGCGGCGAGCGCAGCGCGAGCGCGCGCCGGAGCTCGGCCTCGTCGTGCACCTCGAGCAGGACATCCATGCCGAGCGCGAGCCCCAGATCCTCGAGCTCGGACGCCTGCCCGTCCGACAAGGCGGCCAGGATCAACAGAATACAGTCGGCCCCGAGCGCCCGCGCCTCGACGACCTGATAGGGGGTGAGGGTGAAATCTTTGCGCAGCACCGGCAGCGCGACGGCCGCTCGGGCCGCGACAAGATCGCCGTCCTGGCCTTGAAAATAGGGCCCATCGGTCAGCACCGAAAGGCAGCTCGCGCCACCCTCCTGATAGGCGCGGGCCAGGCTGGACGGATCGAAGTCGGCCCGGATCAGGCCCTTGCTGGGCGAGGCCTTCTTGATCTCGCAGATCAGGCCATAGCCGTCCCGGGCGGCGGCACCGGCCAGCCGGCGGTGAAAGCCGCGCGGCGGCGAAGCCTCTTTCGCACGCGCTTCCAACTCTTCGAAAGTGAGCTTGGCCTTCCGCGCCTCGACGTGTGCGAGCTTGTCCGCGCAAATTTTACGCAGCACGTCGCTCATGCGCCGGGCACCGTCTCGTTGGTGATCGCCACGAGGCGGGCGAGCGTCGCCTTGGCGCGCCCGCTGTCGACTGCTTCCGCTGCCAGAGCCACGCCGCTCTTCAGGTCCTCGGCCTTGCCGGCCACGATCAGGGCGGCCGCGCTGCTGTAGACCACGATGTCGCGGAAGGGGCCGCGCTCGCCGTCAAGCATCGCGCGCATCACCAGGGCATTGTGCGCGGCGTCACCGCCCTTGAGGTCGTCGAGCGTGGCCTGGGCCAAACCGGCCTCTTCGGGGCTCACCGTAAAGCTGCGCACCGCACCGTCCTTCAGCTCCGCGACGCTGGAAGGGCCGGTGGTCGAAAGCTCGTCGAGCCCGTCGGCGCCATGCACCACCCAGGCCATCTCGGTGCCGAGGCCTTTCAGGACATGGGCGAGCGGCTCGACCCAATCCGGCGAGAACACGCCCAGGAGCTGGCGCTTGACCCGGGCCGGGTTCGACAGCGGCCCCAAGAGGTTGAAGATCGTCCGCGTGCCCAGCTCGACCCGCGTCGGTCCGACATGGCGCATCGCGCTGTGATGGCGCGGCGCCATCAGGAAGCAGATGTTGGCCTCGCGCAGGGCGCGCGCCACCAAGGCCATGTCCGCCTCGATGTTGACGCCGAGCGCGGTCAGCACGTCGGCCGCGCCGCTCTTCGAGGAGAGCGCGCGGTTGCCGTGCTTGGCGACCGGCACGCCGCAGGCCGCCACGACGAGCGCGGCCCCGGTCGAGATATTGAGCGTGCCCTTGGCATCGCCGCCGGTGCCGCAGGTGTCGATCGCCTCCGCGGGGCCTTCGATCGGCAGCATCTTGGCGCGCATGGTCTTGGCCGCGCCGATGATCTCCTCGACGCTCTCGCCGCGCACCCGCAGCGCCATCAGGAAGCCGCCCATCTGCGCCGGCGTGGCATTGCCCGACATGATGACGTCGAAGGCCTGCTCGGCCTGGGCGCTGGTCAGGCGCTCGCCCTGGGCGGCGACCGCGAGCAGGCTCTTCAGATCGCCCATGTCGCTGGTCACCGCTGGCCCCCTCTGCCTCGCCGATCAGGCATTGTGGCCGCTCAGGCGCAGGAAGTTGCCCAGCAGCGCGTGGCCGTGCTCAGATGCGATGCTCTCGGGATGGAACTGAACGCCGTGGATCGGCAGCTCGCGGTGGCGCAGCCCCATCACCGTGCCGTCGTCGGTTCGAGCCGTCACCTCCAAGCAGTCGGGCACGCTGTCCCGCTCGACCACCAGCGAATGGTAGCGCGTCGCAGTCAGCGGGCTGGGCAGATCCGAGAAGACTCCCTCCGCGTCGTGCTCGATGGGGCTCAGCTTGCCGTGCATCGGCGCCGGCGCGCGGGTGACCTTGCCGCCGAAGGCTTGTCCCACGGCCTGATGACCGAGGCACACGCCGAGGATCGGCAGCTTGCCGGCCGCCGCCTCGATCAGCTCGAGGCACACGCCGGCTTTGTCGGGATCGCAAGGGCCCGGCGAGAGAACGATACCTTGAGGGTGGAGGTCGAGCGCTTCCTCGGCCGTCACCTGGTCGTTGCGCCGCACCTCGACCTCGGCGCCAAGCTCTCCCAAGAAGTGGAAGAGGTTGTAGACGAAGGAGTCGTAGTTATCGATGAGAAGATACATTACAGCGGTTTGGCGCGCGTACTTGAGGGATTTATTGAACTCCGGTCATCACCTTATAACAGCTTGCGGGGAAGGGTGGAAGCCGAGCGGCACCGCGCGGGAAAGCGCGTTCGGCCTCTGTCTACGTCAAGGGGCGCTCGGCCGCTCAGACGTTGCTGCGCCACACCTCGGCGGCCTTGAAGGACTGGGCGGCCTGGCGCGATTCGGTGAGGCGCCGCTCCGCGTAGGGCCCGTAGGCCTTGTCCTCGACCTGGATGTGCTTGACCAGCCAGTCCTGGAGGAACTCGACCAGCTCCTGCGCGACGAAGCGCGCCACGCCCTCGGGGTCATCGTCGAATCGGTCGGCGATGCCGCGGATCTTGTCGATGAAGGCCTGGTGCTCGGCCTTGTGCTCGGAGAGGGCCGGATAGCCGCAGACCATCATGACCTGCTCTTCACGGCCGAAGTGGGTCTCGGCATAGCGGATCAAGGCGACGAGGCATTGCCGCACGGCGGCCTCGCGGGCCTCCTGGTCGGCATTGGTCTCGAGCAGATTGATGATGTGGATCAGGCCCTTGTGGTCGTCGTCCAGCTCCGGGACGCCGACGCTCATCGCCTGAGTCCAATGCATCGTCATGGCCGAGCCTCGCTTGCTTCGAAGGCCGCAAGAATGCTGCGGCTCCCGATGGAGCCGAGGACACCCTAGAGAGCCGGCGCGCCGTGGCATTGATTCAAGTCAAGATCGTGGAACCGGCGGAGCGGCGACAGGATCGCGGGAAATAGCCCAGTCGTGACGGCCGTCACTTCCTCCAGGAAAGCGCCTGCCCACATGGAGTCCATGACGCCCCGAAAGGGCGGGAAACAAGGAGATGAAGAAATGTCAGCGCACAGAATGGGTGGCTTGGTCGTCGATCTCGTGGCCGTGGGCGTGGGTATTCTGCTGGCCCTGCCTTTCTTCATGGTTCTTGCCTCGCCTTTCGTCATCGGATTCTGAAGCGGGCACTCCATTGACCACGACGGCAGGCGTTCGCTCGTCCGTCGATCCCGATTTCTCTTAACCATACGGCGTTAGGATCTGTGCGGCAGAGAGCGCAGCGCCCGGCCTTTTAGGCGCTGCCTGTTCTCCAAGCCCCGTGCTAGGTTGCGCCGCCATGGTCGACA
>JAKSDN010001013.1 GCA_022360075.1 Kiloniellales bacterium
CGGCCAGGGGAGCGATGAGTCACAAGAAACCGGACCACGCGGCGATCATGTCGCCGCAGCGCTTCAAGCGCTGGCGCAAGTCCTTGAAGCTGTCGCAGAAGGAGGCCGCCGCCGCGCTCGGCCTGAAGCGGCGCATCCTGCAGTACTACGAGAAGGGCGAGCGCAACGGTGAGCGCCTGGAGATCCCCAAGACCGTCCGCCTCGCCTGCTACGCCCTCGCCCAGGGCTGCGGCGATTACGCCGGGCCCGAGGAGGCGGAAGGCGACGATTAGCGCGTTTTCCGATCTGACGGCCCGTCCGCCTTCAGGATCATCACCGCCACACCCGCTTCCCGTCCTCGGATCGTCTGCATCCCGGCCTCGGTCAGCTTCCCCGTCAAGGCCCTGCCATCGTCGCTCTCGCGGTCGATCGCCTCGACCAGGCCTTGGCTCACGACGAGGGGCGTGTCCAAGCTGCGGGTGAGCTGTTCGAGGCGGCTGGCGATGTTCACGCTGTCGCCGATCACCCCGTATTCCAGCCGGCGCTCGTTGCCGATGTCGCCGGCGATGACCGCACCGTGGTGCAGCCCGATGCCGACGCGCAGCGGTGTCGTGCCGGCTGCGGTCCGTTCGGCGTTCCAGACCTCGAGCGCCGCGATCATGTCCAGCGCGCAGCGCAGGGCGTTCGCGGCATCCTGCGGGCTCGGCTCCGGCGTGCCGAATGTGGCCATGAGTCCGTCGCCCAGATACTTGTCCAGGGTGCCGCCGTTGTCGAAGACGGCTTGGCCGAGACGGTCATGGAAGTCGCGCAGCAGCGCGATCACCCGGTCCGGCGGCTCGCGTTCGCAGAGCTTCGTGAAGCCCATGATGTCGGCGAACAAAATCGCGACGTTCTGCTCGCGCACGGCACTGAGCAGCTCGCGCGAGTCGCTCAGCCGGTCCACGACGTTGGGCGAGAAGTAGCGGGCCAGGCTGGCGCGGGCACGCTCGGCTAGCGAACGGCTCTCCACCAGCCGGCGAGACCGCCCCACCACGACGGCGAGGCCGCCGGCGACGATCAAAGTGACGATGACCTCCGTCGCCCAGTAGCCGAGAAACACGAAGTCGGGATCCGTGGCGGCCGCGACGATCGCATCCGTGGAGGAATCCGGCAGGTCCAGATTGGTGAAGACGCCGGGCTGGCTGACCACCCAGAGCAGCATGCCGGTGCGCGCCAAGACGATGCATAGGCCGCAGGCGAAGACGAGGCGCGGTCGAAGGCTGAATGCCGCCTGCATCAGGAAGACGAAGAAAAACGTGAAGGGGCTGCCGTGCATGACGAAAGCCGGCGGCGATTCATCCGCCACGAAGGGATTGTCGGTGGCCAGGACAAGGGCCAGCAGCGCACAGTCGAGGACGACGAAGAGGTACTTGAAGACCTCCAGGTAGAAGCGCTGTCTCGCGCAAAGGAACTGGACGAGGCCGAGAAGCGCGAAGATCGCCACGGAGGAAAGCTCGTAGAGGTAGGCCAAGCCGCTGAGAGGGCTATCGATGGCCTGCCAGAGAACGACGACCATCAACGCGACGCACCGGGTCTTGGCCGCGAGCATCAGGCCCTGGCGTTCTTCCTCCGCGAAGGCGTCTCTGGTGCGGCCCGCCAGTCGTGCCCGGGCGCTTGGCTCTGGCGCTAGCGAGGTTCCTGCATCGGCTGCCGAATTGACCAAACCGCCCTCCGTCCTTCTCGGTCGCATACTCGCCCGAATAGCCGCCGCGCGATCGTCAGGCCAGTCGCTGCAACGCCCTGACTGCCTCTCTGAGCCCTTTGGTGAGGATCTTGTCGCGCCGCATGACGAGCGCGAGCTTGCGATGCAGCTTCGGTGCGAGGGGACAGGAGACGATCGGGATCCGCTCGCCCCCGTTGCGCACAGCGGTCCCCGGCAGAACGGCGCAGCCGAGTCCGGCGCCCACCAGCTCCTTGATCGCCTCGACGCTGCCCAGCTCCATGACCGGCGTGAGTGCGATGCCGGCGCGCGCGAACCAGTCGTCGACGACCCGCCTCGTGTTGCCCCCGGCCTCGTAGAGCACGACGGGAAGCTTGGCCAGCATCGCCGGCGTCATGACCTCGGGCCAGAAATCGTGATCGGCCGGGGCAATGGCGACGAAGGCGTCGTCGAGCAGCGGCGTCACCTCGAACATGCGGCCGGGCGCCGGCAGCGTCACGAGGCCGACGTCGAGCGTGTTCTCTTCCAGGGCCCTGAGCACGTCGGCCGTATTCCCGGTCCTGACCGTGATCTCCAGCGTCGGAAAGCGCCGCTTGAGGTCGCGTAGCACCGGCGGCAGCAGATAGATGCAGGCCGTCGCGCCGGTGCCGATGCGCACCCGCCCGAGCGCGCCGCGCGCGTGCGTGGCCATGCCGTCGAGCGCCGAGGAGACCACCTCCCTGATCCGCGTGGCGTGCTCGATGAGCTCGCTACCGGCCGCCGTCGGCGTCGCTCTCTTGCCGACCCGTTCGATCAGACGAACGCCGAGCTTCTTCTCGAGCTGGCGGACCTGGAGGCTGACGGCAGGCTGGCTGAGCTGCAGCCGTTCCGCCGCCGCCGAGAAGCTGCCGAGGGCGATCACCTCGGTGAAGGTCTGAAGCTGGTCGAGCTTGAGATCGCGCATATCAAATATTCTCTTATCCATCGCATAAAAGATCAAAGTCTTTTCTATAACAGAGCAAGTGCCCAACTGGATTGATAGACCCGCATCGCCTCGTCGATCCCTTCCCCGAACGGGAAGCGACTTGGCAGAATCCGTGGCGTTCTTGACGTTGCCGCCGGTTCGTCGGGCCTCGATTTCGGAGGCCTGCAAGGCGCCCCTGGCAATCGCCACCATGCGTCCGGCGGCCCAAGGAGCAGAACCATGCGTTACGAAGTTGACCGGCATGTCGACGGCGTCTCCACGATCGTTCGGGCCCGCGACCTGCGCAACGCGCGGATGATGGCAATCGCCCATCGGTTTCTGAAAGGAGGCGCGGTCGGCCGCCTCGTCACCCACCGCGCGAACGACGCGCTCACCACCTGAGCCGCAACGCCGGCCAAGGAGGCAGCCATGGCTTTCGTATCCCTCATTGCCGAGCCGTCTATCGGCGGGCCGGCCATCACCCTCCGCGATGCGAAGGCGGCCGACATGCCGGCGGTTCAAGCGATCTATGCGCGGCAGGTCTTGCACGGGCTCGCCTCCTTCGAGGAGGTGCCGCCCTCGGTCGACGAGATGCGGTCGCGGCGCGAGATCGTCCTGAAGCTCGGCCTGCCCTACCTGGTCGCCGTGCGGGACGGTCGTGTCGTCGGCTACAGCTACGCGACGGCCTATCGGCCGCGGCCGGCCTACCGCAACACGATCGAAGACTCGATCTATGTGGCGGAAGGCATGCAGGGACTCGGCATCGGCAGGGCACTGCTGACCAGCCTCATCGCGCGTTGCGAGGCCGGGCCGTGGCGTCAGATGATCGCCGTTATCGGCGACAGCGGCAATTTGGGTTCGATCGCGTTGCACGCACGGCTCGGCTTTCGAAGAGTCGGCATGCTCGAGGCCGTCGGCTTCAAGCTCGGCCGACCCGTCGACAGCGTTCTCATGCAGCGGACCCTCAGGGCCGGACGCCTTGCGCCGCCTTGTCCCCAAGACCCGAAGACGCCGTCGCCTGATGCCGGCCCTGGGGTCCTTCGCCCGCAGATCTCATCCGCTGCGAGATTTCCTGTAGTGTGAGGCCATGGCAGAGGGGGGCGGAACGGGAAGCGCGAGCGCGAAGGCCGCGCCGGCGGGCGAGCGCTCCTGGCTGGCGGCGATCGCGCTGAGCCGCGGCTTCTTGTCGCTGATCTTCATGACCTACGCGGCGGCCCTGCCGACCCTGACGCAGGCCTGGTCGATGAGCGCAACCCAGGCGGGCCTGGTACAGACCGCCTTTACCGCCGCCTTCGCGGTCTCGCTGTTCATCACCTCCTGGCTCTCCGATCACAGCGGCGCCAAGCGGATGTTCCTCTGGTTCTGCTGGCTGGGCGCCGTGGCCGCGATCGGC
>JAKSDN010000256.1 GCA_022360075.1 Kiloniellales bacterium
CGACCACCTGCCCTACGCGCACCTGCAGTTCTATCCCAAGCTCTGCGCCTTCAACATCCTCTGGCGCGAAGGCCCGGAGCGCGGCATCGAGAGCTTCATCGCGCCCAGGGGCTGTCTCACCCGCAACGGGATGGCCAACTTCGACGGCGACCACAGCGCCTGGTACCAGGGCTTCCCGGAACTCCGGAAAGCCTGACCGCCATCACCAGCTATTGCGCAGCTCGCGCAGCTTCAGGAACACGGTCTTCGCGTCCGGCTCGTCGGGCAGGTCGGGAAAGGCCTCGCGCAGCCGGGCGATGACGCTCGGACTGTGCAGCCGGAAGAAAGTGTTGATCTCCTTCTCGAGCGCCAGGGTCGAGACCAGGGCGCGGTTCGGATCCTGGTCATCGACGTCGCTCAGCAGGTCGGCGGCCTTGGCATTGTCTGGCTCGCGGTCGAGGGTGAAGCGCAGGTTGTTGGCGATCTAGTCGTGGCCCGGATAGATCAGGGTCTCGTCCGGCAGCTTGGAAAGCTGCTCGGCGAAGGTCTGGTAGAGCTCGTTCGGATGGCCGCCGTTGTGGCAGTTGCCGGCGCCGGCGTTGAACAATGTGTCGCCGCAGAACAGCGCCGGCTGGTCCGTGCGCGATAGCAGGCAGACGTGGCTCATGGTGTGGCCCGGCGTATCCAGGGATTCGAGCACCACCGTCCTGCCGACCGCGACCAAGTCGCCCGCGCCCAAGCCGGCGTCCATGCCGGGGATCCGGTCCCGCGCGTTCTTGTGCGCCAGCAGCTTGGCCCCGGTCGCCGCGATCATCGCCTTGTTGCCGCCGGTATGGTCGCCGTGCTCGTGCGTGTTGAGCACCTGGGTGATCTCCCAGCCGCGCTCCTTGGCCCGCGCCAGGCACTTCTTGTGGTCGAGCGGATCGATCGCCAGTGCCTCGCCGCTTTGCGGGCAGGCGATCAGGTAATTGAAGTTGCGATAGGCATTGGCGGTCCAGATCTGCTCGACGATCACGATCGTTCTCCTGAGGGCTCCGGCCGGAGGTCTCCGGTGTGAGGGGGCGCTTGCGGTGCGCGTTGGCTTTAGCCTACATCCTATCGATCGACCGGTTCGGCGTCACGGCTCGGCGCTGCTCCGTCGGCGGTGCTTACGGCGATGGCCGACCGGTCGCCCTGGCTTTTCCCTTTCCAAGACGAGGGCCGCCATGACCTCGACCTATCAGGAAGACCTCGCCTACATCCATCACGTCGGCTTCGGCGATCTGGTTCAAGGCGCCACGCCGGGCCTTCTGCACAAGCTGCGCGAGGCGGGCATCGACCACGGGCTGGTGGTCGACCTCGGCTGCGGCGGCGGGCTCTGGCTGCGTGCCCTGCTGGACGCGGGCTACGTCGCGCTCGGGGTCGACGCC
>JAKSDN010000518.1 GCA_022360075.1 Kiloniellales bacterium
ATATTCATGGATCGGATCGATAAGAAAATCCTAACCATCCTGCAATCGGACTCCACGCTCGCGGTGAGCGAGGTGGCGGAGCGGGTCGGCCTGTCGACCACGCCTTGCTGGCGGCGCATCCAGAACCTCGAGAAAGCCGGTGTGATCCGCGCGCGCGTGGCGCTTCTGGATGCCCGCAAGCTCAATGTCGGCGTCACCGTCTTCGTCCGCCTGAAGACGCCGCACCACAATCACGAATGGCTGGAGAGCTTCGCCGCGGCGGTCGCCGGGATCGAGGAGGTGGTCGAGTTCTACCGCATGAGCGGCGACATCGACTACCTTCTGCGCATCGTCGTGCCGGACATCGACGCTTACGACGCTGTCTACAAGCGGCTGATCAAGGCCGCCGACCTCGCCGACGTCTCCTCGAGCTTCGCCATGGAGCAGATCAAGTTCACCACCGCCTTGCCGCTGACCTACGCGACCTGAGCCCTCGGCGGCACCGGGTTGGCCCGGCAGAGTTGCGCCCTTGCCGGGTGCGGCTAGACTCCGGCGTCATGTGCGAGCTGCTCGGCATGAACTGCAATGTCCCGACCGACATCCGCTTCAGCTTCTCGGGGCTGATCGAGCGCGGCGGGCGCACCGGGCCGCATCGCGACGGTTGGGGCATCGCTTTCTACGAGGGCCGGGGCTGCCGCACCTTCCACGACCCCCATCCGGGCTGCGAGTCCGAGATCGCCGAGTTGGTGCGCGGCTACTCGCTCAAGAGCCTCAACGTGATCTGCCACATCCGCAAGGCCACTAACGGGCGGGTCTGCCTGGAGAACACGCACCCCTTCACCCGTGAGCTCTGGGGCCGGAGCTGGGCCTTCGCGCACAACGGCAGACTGAAGGGGGTCAAGAGCTGGCCGCTGGGCTTCTACCGGCCCATCGGCACGACCGACAGCGAACATGCCTTCTGCTGGATGCTGGACCAGATCCGCCGACGCTTTCCACGCCCGCCCAGAAGTACCAAGACGCTGCGGAACCTGGTGCGAGCGCTGGCCGAACAGCTCAGTGACTGCGGCACGTTCAACATGATGCTCAGCGACTCGCGCTCGCTCTACTGCTACTGCAGCACGGACTTGCACTGGCTGACCCGGCGCGCGCCCTTTGGCGAGGCCAGCCTGATCGACACCGAGCTGACGGTGGATTTCGCCAAGGAGACGACGCCGCGCGACATCGTGACGGTCATCGCCACGCGGCCCCTGACCCACCACGAGCCCTGGCAGGCCATGGCGCGGGGGGCCTTGGTGGTGTTTCACGATGGGCTGCCGATCGCCGCCGCTTAGGAGGGAGATTGGCCGTCGGGCCGGCTCGCCTCGGTCTCCCCGAGGATCCAATCGCGGAAGGCTACGATCTTGGGCACCTCTCCGGTCCCCTCCGGATAGACCAGGTAGTAGGCAAAGGCGATCGGCAGCACGATGTCGAACGGGCAGACCAGCCGCCCGGCCTTGAGGTCGTCGCTGGCCACCGAATCGCTACCCAGGGCGACGCCCTGGCCCTCCATGGCAACCTGCAGCGCGATGTTCGAGTGCGAGAAGCGCGGGCCCTGGCTGGCGTCCACCAGGTGGTCGACGCCGGCCGCGCGAAGCCAGGTCTCCCATTCCGTCGTGCTCTCGTTGTGGAGCGCCCAGGCGACGTGGATCAAGGTGTGCTGGGCGAGATCGGCCGGCGTTTCGAGCGGCGGGCCGGATTCGAGCAGCTTGGAGCTGCAGACCGGATAGACCTCCTCGTCGAACAGGCGCCGTGCCTCCAGGCCGGGATAGACGCCGGCACCGAAGCGAATTGCGACATCGACCGCATCGCGGCTGAAGTCGGCCATGGCATCGGTGGTGTCGAGGCGCACCTCGATTTCGGGATGGGCCTCCTTGAAGCGGCCGAGACGGCGCACCAGCCAGGTCGAGGCGAAGGTCGGACCGACGGAGATGGTCAGATAGCGCGCCGCGTCGTCGCGGCGCATGCGGCGTACCGCCTCGGCGATCTGCGCGAAACCGTCCTGCAGCAGCGGCAGTCCGGACTCGGCGGAGGCGAGCAAGCGGTACTCGCCGCCGACCCGCCGGATCAGGCTGAGGCCGAGATCGGCCTCCAGCGCCTTGACCTGATGGCTGACCGCGGCCGGCGTGACGTTCAGCTCCTCGGCTGCCCGGGTCAAGCTGCGGTGCCGGGCCAGGGCCTCGAAGGCCTTGAGCGCCTTCAGCGAGGGCAAGCGCGTCGCCATGGCTTGTTTAGTTTTTCTAAATCCGGTCGCTAGGAAATCTCATTAGGGGGGCGTCGCAATCGCCTCCATATTATCGGTAACAGAATGTCCACAGAGGACGACAGACGTCAAACGGATTCTCGCCGCTTTACATTAGCTAAAGATGGGCGACGTTTTTGAAAGGGCCTAACCATGACCAACCTCGCTATCCATTTCGTCGATCCGACGATTCCCGGCTTGAGCGGTCGGGACCTCGTGGCCGGCGCCATCGACGTGCTGCACAGCGTTCGAATCGGTTTCAATGACCGCCGGGCGCGGGAGCGGCGCGACCGCCTGATCCGCCGCGACCTGGCCGGGCTCGACCGGCGCCTGCTGCGCGATGTCGGACTGGATCAGAACGCTGCGTGACCATCAACCGCCCGGATGGCCGGGCCGAGGCGCTGAGTGACGTTCCGGATGGCGATGATGGAGGCGTTCTCCGTCATCGTCCCGCGCGTCAGAGATTGCCGCTGAGCGCCTGCTGGACGTCACGTTCCCTGGCCTTTTCCTGGCGACTGGTGACCCAGCCGGCGGCGACGATGCCGATGGTCACCAGGACCACGATGATCGTCGCTAGGGCGTTGACCTCGGGGCTCACGCCCAGGCGGACCTTGGAGAAGATCACCATCGGCAGGGTGCTGGAGCCGGGGCCCGAGACGAAGCTCGCGATCACCAGGTCGTCGAGCGACATGGTGAAGGCGAGCAGCCAGCCCGAGACCAGGGCAGGCGAGATGATGGGCAGGGTGATGAAGAAGAAGACCTTCGCGGGCCGGGCGCCCAGGTCGAGCGCCGCCTCCTCGATCGACTCGTCGAGGCCCGAGAGCCGCGACTGCACGATGATCGCCACATAGGCCATCGAGAAGGTGATATGGGCGATCGTGATCGTCGTGATGCCGCGCCCGGAAGGCCAGCCGATCATCTGCTCCAGCGAGACGAAGAGCAGCAACAGCGAAAGCCCGGTGATGACCTCGGGCATGACGAGCGGCGCCGTCACCATGCCGGAGAAGAGGGTGCGGCCGCGAAAGCGCCCGAAGCGGGCGAGCGCCATGCCCGCGAGCGTGCCCAGCGCGACCGCGAAGGTGGCGTTGACGATGGCGATCCTGAGGCTGATCAGGGCCGCCTCGATGATCTGGTCGTCGCGCAGCAGCTCGCCGTACCACTTCGTCGAGAAGCCACCCCAGACCGTGACCAGCTTCGACTTGTTGAAGGAGAAGATGATCAGCGAGAGGATCGGCCCGTAGAGGAAGGCGAAGCCAAAGGCCAGCATGGTCACCAGGAAAAAGGAGCGGTTGTTCCTCATTTGCCCGCCTCCGCTTCCTTCATCTGCACGAACTGGTAGATCATCATCGGGACCACCAGGAGCAGCAGGATCGCGATCGCCACGGCCGAGGCGACCGGCCAGTCGCGGTTCGAGAAGAACTCGTCCCAGAGCACGCGACCGATCATCAGGGTGTCCGCCCCGCCGAGCAGCGCGGGGATGACGAACTCGCCGACCGCCGGGATGAAAACCAGCAGCGAGCCCGCGATGATGCCGGGTATCGACAGCGGCAGCGTCACGGAGAAGAAGGCCTTGACCGGCCGGCAACCCAGATCCGCGGCCGCCTCGAGCAGCGTGCCGTCCAGCTTCTCCAGATTGGCGTAGAGCGGCAGGATCATGAAGGGCAGGTAGGAATAGACGATGCCGACGTAGACCGAGAAGTCGTTGTGCAGCAGCGGCAACGGCTGATCGATGATGCCGAGGCCGATCAGGAAGTTATTGATGATGCCGTTGTTCTTGAGGATGCCGACCCAGGCGTAGACGCGAAGCAGGAACGAGGTCCAGAACGGCAGGATCACCAGCAGCAGGAGCACGCCGCGCCAGGCGCGCGAGGCCCGCGCGATGCCGTAGGCCATCGGATAGCCGATCAGCAGGCAAAACAGCGTCGAGACGAGGGCGATCTTGACCGAGTTGAGATAGGCGATCCAGTAGAGGTCGTCCTCGAACAGGAACAGGAAGTTTCCGAAGTTGACGTTCAGCGCGATGCTGCTGTCTTCCACCCACTCGATAAGCGGGGTGAAGGGCGGCTTGGCGATGACCACCTCGGCCAGGCTGATCTTGAGGACGATGATGAAGGGCACGAGGAAGAAGAGCAGCAGCCAGACGTAGGGCACCGCGATAACGGCGCCGCGCCCGCCAAGCCCCAGACGTTGCAGCGCCTTCAGAGACCAGCGCACGAAGGGGAGATCGTAGAGCCGCCGGTGCAGCGGCTCGGCCAGCCGCTCGAGCTGCTCGCCCGCGTGCAGATAGGCCTTGCGGGTCATGACATGAGCACCACGCCGCTCGAGGGACGCCAGGAGAGATAGACCTCGTCCTCCCAGGTGAGCTGCTGCTCGGCCGAGCGCACGAGGTTCGGGCGCATGACCTTCACGGTCACGCCACTCGGCAGGCGCACGTGATAGATCGACTGATTGCCGAAGTAGGCGATCTCGTCGACCGTGCCCCGGGTGACATTGGCATCGCCGTTGGGCTGTTGCCTGCCGATCTCGATCTTCTCGGGCCGCACCGCGACGCAGACCTGGGCGCCGAGGGTCCCGGCGATGCCGTGATCGATATAGAGCTTGCAGCCCGCCTCCTCGGACTCGATCAGCACGTGGTCGGCCTCGTCCTCGACGATGCGGCCCTCGAAGAGGTTCACGGTGCCGACGAAGTCGGCGACGAAGCGGGTCTGGGGATACTCGTAGATCTCGGCCGGCGGGCCTGTCTGGATGATCCGGCCCTGGTTCATCACGCCGATGCGCGAGGAGAGCGTCATCGCCTCCTCCTGGTCGTGCGTGACGACGACGAAGGTGATGCCGACCGACTCCTGGATGTTGACCAGCTCGAACTGGGTCTGCTCGCGCAGCTTCTTGTCGAGCGCGCCCAGCGGCTCGTCGAGCAGCAGCAGCTTGGGATGCTTGACCAGGCTGCGCGCCAGGGCGACGCGCTGGCGCTGGCCGCCGGAGAGCTGGTGCGGCTTGCGCCGGGCGAAGGGGCCGAGCTGCACGAGCTCGAGCATGTCGGCGACCCGCCGGTCGATCTCAGGGCGCGGCAGACGGTCCTGCTTCAGCCCGAAGGCGACGTTCTGCTCCACCGTCATGTGCGGGAAGAGCGCGTAGGACTGGAACATCATGTTGACCGGCCGCTCGTAGGGCGGAATGCCGGCCACGTCGACGCCGTCGATGAAGAGGCTGCCGGAGGTCGGCTCCTCGAAGCCGGCGAGCATGCGCAGCAGCGTGGACTTGCCGCAGCCCGAGCCGCCCAGCAGGCAGAAGAGCTCGCCCTCGTAGATGTCCAGGCTGACGTTGTCGACGGCGGTGAACTCGCCGAACTTCTTGGTGACGTTCTGGATCCGGACGTAAGGCCGCGCTTGCGGATCGTTCCAGGGCTCCGGGGCCGGCTGCGCCGGCTTGGTCTCGTTCACCGGTCACCTCCTTTTCGAAGGCCAGACTTCTCGAACAACAAACAGAGCGCGCCCCGGCCGCTGTGGACGAGGCGCGCTCCAGGCTTCCGATTCTATCTGGCCGCTACTTGCCCGTCTTGATCCGGGTCCAGGCGCGGGTCAGCAGGCGGTCGAACTTCGGCGAATTGACCTTGTCCGGGAACAGCTTCGCCTTGACCTCGTCCGAGGGATAGATCCCTGGATCGCCCTTGACCTCGGGGTCGACGAACTCGATCGAGGCGCTGTTTCCGTTGGCATAGAAGACATAGTCGGAGACCGCCGCGATCACCTCCGGCTCCATGATGTAGTCGAGAAAGAGATGCGCGTTCTGCGGATGCGGCGCATCCGAGGGAATGGCCATCAGGTCGAACCAGATGAGCGCGCCCTCCTTGGGAATCGTGTAGGCGACCTCGACTCCCTGGGCGGCCTCGGCGGCGCGGTCGCGCGCGATCAGCATGTCGCCGTTCCAGCCCATGGCGACGCAGATATCGCCGTTGGCCAGATCGTTGATGTTCTGCGAGGAGTGGAAGTACTTGATGTGCGGCCGTATCGACATCAGCAAGGCCTCCGCCTCCTTGAGGTCGCCCTTGTCCTCGCTGTTCGGGTCGAGCCCGAGGTAGTTCAGGGCCGCGGAGATCACCTCCGTCGGGGCGTCGAGCAGCGTCACGCCGCAGTCCGCGAATTTGGAGACGACCTCGGGGTCGAAGATCATGTCCCAGGAGTCGACCGGCGCATCCGGCATGCGCTCCTCGACCATCTTCACGTTGTAGCCGATACCCGTGGTGCCCCACATGTAGGGAACGGAGTGCTCGTTGCCGGAATCGTGGACGTCGACGCGGCCGAGGATGTCCGGGTCAAGATTGCCGTAGTTCTGAAGCCTCGTCCGGTCGATCTTGCCGAACACGCCGGCCATGATCTGGCGCTCCAGGAACGAGCCCGACGGTACGACGATGTCATAGCCGGTGTTGCCGGCCAGGAGCTTGGCCTCGAGCACCTCGTTCGAATCGAAAACGTCGTAGTTGACTTTGATCCCCGTCCGCTTTTCGAAGTTCTCGATCGTGTCCTCGGCGATATAATCCGACCAGTTGTAGATATTGAGGACCTTGTCTTCCTCGGCACTTGCGGCCGATACCGCCATCAGCAGCGAGGCCGCAGCCGACAACATGAATTGCATCCCGGGTTTCATAACGCCTCCTTGTCGCTTACCTGACTTATTGGGCCGGTCTACGCCTCCGAAGGCGATGACACCGGCCCACAGCCTTGCTTTCCCGTATTGAGCCCCTGTCGAGTCAGGCTTGTCAATCTCGACCGTCGGGCCTCGCCCATGGCGTTCGCCGCGGCGATGCCGAGGGGTCTTAACCATCCTCCTCGAAGAACAGAAAGTCCCGGAATCGCTGGGCCGCAGCCCGCCCTTCCTCGAGGCAGCGCGGATCGCGCGGGCCGTGCCCTCGGTTCCGCCACTCGATCCGCACGACCTCGCCGGCCGCCGAGCGCGCCGCCCGAGCAGCCTCCGCGGCGAGCCCGTCGCGTTCCAGCAGGTGCAGGAGAGTCAGCCGAAAGCCGGCTTCGACTTCCGCCGTCGCCAGCTCGCAATGGCGCGCGACGAGGAAGGCGTAGATCGCTTCCTGATAGTCCCGCTCCTCCGCCATCGCGGCGGTGGCAAGGCTGCCGGCCGCGATGAGGCCGAAAAGGGCAGACTTCGTTATGTGGCGCAGGAGACTGAACACGGCGGCCACGGTCCTTGTCGGCGCGGGGCCTTGAAGCCGGCGACGTTGCGGTTGTGGATCCGACGTCCAATCTACGACAGGGCATGCCCGAAACGAAGCCCGACGGCTGACGCGTTAAACCTGTGGGGCTCCCTCGATTTGTCATCCTCGGGCTTGACCCCCACTGGATTCAGACATTTTTGCTTTAGTGACGCCTTCAGCGAGCTGAGCTTTTCCCTCTCCCCTTGAGGGGGAGGGTTAGGGTGGGGGGCGTCCGCGAAGCGGGCCAAAGAAACAAAGCATGCCTCCCGTCCCTATGAAAATCGGCTCGATACCAGGCTCACCCGATCCGGTGTGACAGTTGTGTGCATGTCGTAGGGCTTTACCCGAGGGTCCATGGTAGAGCGAGACTCGGACCTCGATGGATTGCCGGGTCAAGCTCGGCAATGACAATTTCTGGCGGCTGGGTCTTCCGGGACTGTCGTCTCGGCGCAAGATTCGGCGGACACGAAGGCGAGCCTGCCTAATTCAGCTTGCCGGGAAGCTCCTTGATCGCCTCGTCGACCAGCGCATCGGACTTGGCGCCGTCGATCTGGTCCTGAAGCAGCTTCGCCGTCGCGGTGATGGCGAGATCGACGGACTGGTCGCGGACCTGCTGCACGGCCGAGGCCTCGGCCTGGGCGATCTTCTCCATGGCGAGCTGCTCGCGCCTGGCAAGCTGGGCCTTCAGATCCTCCTCCGCGCGCTTGCGCAGGGCGGTCACCTCTTTGGCGGCATTGGCGAGGATCTGCTCGGCTTCCTGGACCGCATCGCGCTGCATGCGCTGGTACTCGGCCAGGGTCTTCTGGGCTTCCTCGCGCAGCTTCTGGGCCTCTTCGAGCTGCTCCCGGATGCGATCGCTGCGCTTGTCCAGACCGGAGAGGACGATGCGGCTCACCGGCTTGAAGATCGCCGCGACAGTGATGACGAAGGCGACAGCGACCCAGAATTCCGGCGTCTGAAGCATCAGCCCTGCGCCCCCTGGCTTTCGGCGACTGCCTTCTTCGCCGCCGCCTCGCTGACCTCGACGCCGATCAGGCGCTGGGCTGCGAGCCGGGCGGTCTCGGCGGCGATGGTCTGGATGTTGGCCAGCGCCTCGTCCTGGGCGGCCTTGATCCGAGCCTCGCTTTCGTTGCCCTTCTCGGCGAGCTCCGCCATCAGCTCGTTGGTCTTCTTGGCCGCCTCGGCGGCGAGTTCGTCGGCGGCAGCCTTGAGATCGCCTTGGGCCTTGGCCCGCGCTTCGTCCATCGCCTGCTGATAGGCCTCGCGCACCGCCTCGGCCTCGGACTTCAGCTTCTCCGCCCGGGCGAGATCGTCCTCGATCTTCTCCTGGCGGACCTGCAGCACGTCCGAGATCCGCGGGATCACCGCCTTCCACAGGATGAAGTAGAGCGCGGTGAAGCAAACCAGAAGCCAGAAGATCTGGGTCGCGAAGGTACTGGGATCGAACTGAGGCATGATCCGGCCCTGCTGGAGCGCCGAAGGGCGCGCGGAAAGTGAAGCCGCTCTAGAACACGAAGAGGAGCAGGAGCGCGATCAGCAGCGCGTAGAGGGCAACCGCCTCGACCAGCGCGAAGCCGATCCACATGAAGCCCTGGACCGTCGGGATCGCCGAGGGGTTCCGGGCGCCCGAGGTGATCATGGAGGAGAAGATGTTGCCGATACCGGCACCGACTCCGCCCAGGCCCACGACCGCGAGGCCGGCACCGATCAGTTTCGCCGCGTCTGCTTCCATTTCCTTGATTCCCCTAATAGTGCAATGGTGTTTGATCCTCAGCCCTGCCTTGCCCGGTTCCTAGTGCATGTGCAAGGCGTCGTTCAGATAGACGCAGCTGAGGATGGTGAAGACGTAGGCCTGAAGAAAGGCGATGATGAATTCAAGCGCCGTCAGGCCGGCGACCAGTGCGAGCGGCACGATGCCGCCGATGATCCCGAGAGGCGCCACGAAGCCGGCGAAGACCTTCAGCATGGTGTGGCCGGCGGTCATGTTCGCAAAGAGACGCAGCGCCAGGCTCACCGGCCGCGTGAAGTACGACAGGATCTCGATCGGGATCAGCAGCGGCGCCAGGAACATCGGCACGCCGGAAGGCAGGAAGAAGTGCAGGAAGTGCAGGCCGTGCTTCATGAAGCCGATCACCGTCACGCCGATGAAGACCACCGCGGCCATGAGGAAGGTGACGACGATGTGGCTGGTGAAGGTGAAGCTGTAGGGGACCATGCCCAGCATGTTGCCGGTCAGGACGAACATGAAGAGCGTGAAGATGAAGGGGAAGTAGCGCCGGCCTTCCTGACCCACGTTGTCGCGGATCATGTTGGCGATGAACTCGTAGCTGATCTCGGCCAAGCTCTGCCAGCGCGAGGGCACCAGGGCGCCGCGCCGGATCCCGCCGAGCAGCGTGAGCGTCACGAGCATGACGGCGATCACCATCATCAGCGAGGAGTTGGTGAAGCTGTAGAACGCCAGCTCCTGGCCCTCCGCGCCGCCGATCGCCTTGATCTCGAACTGCGAGAGCGGGCCGTGGCCGCCGTTTTCCGCGTGCTCAGCGTCCGCCATCAGCGTGTCTTCCCGCCTGCTTGATCATCGCGCTTCGTCTCGTCCGTCTTCTCGTTCTGGGCCTTACTGTAGCCGACCGCCAGGCCCTGCCGATTCGCCGTGCGATAGACGTTCAGCATGCCGGCCGCGGCACCCATGAAGAAGAACAGCACCAGAAACAGAGGTCCCGTGCCGAGCCAGTAGTCGAGCAGCAGCCCGAGACCGATGCCGGCCAAGAGGCCCGAGACCATGTCGATCGAGAGCCGAAAGCCCAAACCCCAGCCGCGCGGCTCGACGATCTCGCTGCGCTTGCCGGTCTTCGCCTTGGCCTGGGTCTCGCGCGCCGCCTTCAGGCGGGCGTCGAGATCCTTCAGCGAGGCGCGTCCCTCGGGCTCGCTCATCGTGTCTGATCACCCGGGTGCCCCCAGCTCGTTCCCGACCGAAATGCCGCCCCAACGGCGGCCGGACCTTACGAACCGCCCCCAGCCGAGTCAAGGTGGATTAGGCACCGGCGTAAGGCCCGGAAATGCTTGGAATCGGGGGCTTTCAGGGCGATTGACCGAGATGACTCAGAGGTCTGTTGGCGCAGCGCAGCAATCCCTCTCCCCTCGAGGGAGAGGAGATCAGGGATGAGCCTGCGCCATTCACTCCTGTCACGCGCTTTCGCGCAGCGACTCCGCGGCCTCGAGGTCGACCGAGACGAGCTGGCTCACGCCGCGCTCGGCCATGGTGACGCCGAACAGGCGGTCGACGCGGGCCATGGTCATGCGGTGGTGGGTGATGACCAGGAAGCGGGTCGAGGTCTGATGCGCCAGCTCGTCGATCAGCACGCAGAAGCGATCGACGTTGGAGTCGTCGAGCGGGGCGTCGACCTCGTCGAGCACGCAGATCGGCGCCGGGTTGGTCAGAAAGACCGCGAACAGCAGAGCCAGCGCGGTCAGCGCCTGCTCGCCGCCCGACAGCAGGGAGAGCACCTGCAGGCGCTTGCCCGGCGGGCTCGCCATGATCTCCAGGCCGGCTTCGAGCGGGTCGTCGGCCTCGGTGAGCGCCAGGTGCGCACGCCCGCCGCCGAACAGGCGCACGAAGAGCTCGGTGAAATGCTCGTTGACCGCCTCGAAGGCTTGGAGCAGGCGCTGACGGCCCTCGCGGTTGAGGTTGCCGATGCCCTGGCGCAGCCGGGCGATGGCCGAGACCAGGTCGGCGCGCTCGTTCTGCAAGCCTGAGATCTGCTGCTCGAGTTCCTCGGCCTCCTGCTCGGCGCGCAGGTTGACCGGGCCCATGTTGTCGCGCTCGCGCAGCAGCCGGGTCAGCTTGGTCTCGACCGCGTCGCGCGGCGGCAGCTCCTTGTCGGGATCGACCTCGCCCGCCGCCAGGATCTCGTCGAGCCCGCATTCCAGCTTCTCGCGCACGCGCTCGGCGAGCTGGCGGATGGCGACCTCGGCCTGCTCGGACGCGGCTTCGGCGCGCACCCGGTTCTCGCGGGCCTCGGCGAGCTTGGCCTCCTCGGCCTTCAGCGCCCGGTCGGCCTCGGCGAGCCGGGTCTCGCCCTCGGCCAGCGCGTCGGCGGCGGCCTTGCGGCGGCCCTCGGCCAGCTCGATCTGCTCGGCCAGGGCGTCGCGCTGCCGGGCGATCTCGACGGGGCGCGCGGCCAGGGCCTCGATTTCCTGGCGGGTCTTCTCGTGCCGGGTCTCCAGCTCTGCGCGGTGGCTGGCGATCTCCTCGGCGCGCCGCGCCCAGGTAGAGGATTCGTGCTCGATCGCCGCCAGGCGGCCGGCGCGACTCTCGGACTCACGGCGAATGCGCTCGACGGCTGCTTCGCACTCGGCGAAACGCCGCCGGGCTTCGCCCAGGCCCGTGCGCAGCTCGGCCAGCTCGGCGCGGATCTGCTCCAGGTTCGGCAGGCCGGCGCTTTCCTCGCGCGCCGCCGAAAGGGCCTGCTCGCACTCGGCCTGCTCCACGGCCAGGCGCTGGCCGGTCTCCTCGATCGCGGCCAGGCGGGACTGGGTGGCCGCGGTCTTCTCGGCGAGCGCGCGGTGCCGCTCGCGTGCCTGCTTGGCTGCGGTCAGGGCGTTGGAGAGCACCGCGCGGGCGCCGCGCTCGGCGGCCGCGGCGCGCTCGGCCTCGCCGCGCGTTGCCTCGTGGCGCTGGCGAAGCTGCGTCAGGCTGGGCTCCATGGCCTCCAGCTTGCGGCGCAGCTCGGCCAGACGGTTGCGCTGGGCCAGCCGAGTCGCCGCCGGCGTCGGCGCGCCCGCGCGAATCGTGTAGCCGTCCCAGCGCCAGAGATCGCCCTCGCGGGTCACCAGGCGCTGGCCGCAGGTGAGCTGGGCCTGCAAGCGGCGGCCTGTCTCGGCATCGGGGACGACGCCGATCTGGGCCAAGCGCCGGGCCAGCGCGCCGGCGCCGCGCACCTGCTGCGACAGAGGCCGGGACTCGCCCGGCAGGGCGGGCCCGGCCGAATAGATACCGAGAACGCGCCAGTGCACCGGCGCACCTTCGTCGGGCGAGGCCTGGAGATCGTCGCCGAGCGCCGCGCCCAAGGCGGCCTCGTAGCCGGGCTCGACCGCCAGCGAATCGATGACCGGCGGCCAGACGTCGCTTTCCGCCGGCTCCAAGACCTGGCTGAGCGCCTGTGCCTCGGCCTGCAACTTCGCCGCCTCGGCCTCGGCCGTGCGCAGGGCCTCGCGCGCCGACTCCTCCTCGCTGCGCCGCTGGCTCAGGCTACGCGCCGTCGAGTCCGCCGAGTCGCGGGCCCGGTCCTGCGCCTGCTCGGCGCTCTCCATGGCCTCGGCCAGGCCGCGCAAGGCCTCGCCGGCCTGGCTGTCCTCGGACAGACGGCGGCGTTCCTCGGCAAGGCGGCTCGACTCTGCGCGCAGCTTCTCCAGGCGCGCCTCGAGCTCGCGCAGCCGGCGCTGCAGGGCCTCGTTGCGCGCTTCGGCCTCGGCGAGCCTGGCGCTGCAGGTATCCACGCGGGACTCGCTGGTGCCGACCTGCTCGCTCGCCGCGCGGCGCTGCTCCTCGGCGTCCTGGGCCGCCTCGCCCTCGTTCGCCGCCGCCGCCTCCAGGGCGCCGCGCTCCTGCTCGAGGCGCTGGCGGGCCGCCGCAGCGTCCTCGGCCAGGGCGCCGGCGCGCTCCTGGTCGTGGTGGATCTGGGCCAGGCGCTGCTCGGCCTCCTGGCGCGCCGCGACTGCCTGGGCCTCTTCGCGATCCAAGTTGTCGCGCTCGACCAGCAAGCGTTGCAGCGCTGCCGCCGCCTCGGCCTCCTTCTGGCGCAGCTCGGGCAGGGCCGCGGCGGCCTCGCTTTGCGCGGCGGCGCAACCCGAGGCCGAGCCGGTCAGCGCCGCGACCGCGGCCTGCGCCCCGGCGAGCTGGGCCTTGGCGTTCTCGATCGCCGAGCGGGCCGCCTCGCGGTCGAGGTGCAGCAGGATCGCCTCGTGGCGCCGGATGTGGCCGGCCAGGTTGCGGTAGCGCGAAGCCTGGCGGGCCTGTCGCTTGAGCGCCTGATACTGGGTCTCCAGGGTGGCGATCACGTCGTCGAGACGCTCGAGGTTGGTCTCAGCCGCCTTGAGGCGCAGCTCCGCCTCGTGGCGACGCGAGTGCAGGCCGGTGATGCCCGCGGCCTCCTCGAGCAGCTTGCGCCGGTCGGTCGGCTTGGCGTTGATCAGCGCACCGATCCGACCCTGGCTCACCAAGGCCGGCGAGTGAGCCCCGGTCGCAGAGTCCGCGAAGAGAAGCTGCACGTCGCGGGCACGCACGTCGCGGCCGTTGATGCGGTAGTTCGAGCCGGACCCGCGCTCGATCCGGCGCACGATCTCGAGGCTTTCGCTGTCGTTGAACTGGGCCGGCGCGCTGCGATCGCCGTTGTCGAGCTGCAGCGTGACCTCGGCCAGGTTGCGCGAGGGCCGGGTCACGCTGCCGCTGAAGATGACGTCGTCCATCTCGCCGCCGCGCATGCGCTTGGCCGATGTCTCGCCCATGACCCAGCGCAAGGCCTCGACGAGGTTGGACTTGCCGCAGCCGTTCGGGCCGACGATGCCGGTCACGCCCGGCTCGATCGTCAGCTCCGAAGGATCGACGAAAGACTTGAAGCCGCTAAGGCGTAGCTTCGAAAACTGCACCAATGGCCGTGTGCCCCCAATTCGACCGAAAGCGGTGATCGTCCCTTATCGTCCCATTAGGACTGATCGGCCGCGTCCTGCAACACCTTCTCGAAGTCCTCGTAGCTCAATGCGCCCACCACCTTCTTGCCGTTGACGATGAAGGTCGGGGTGGATTGGACGTCGTAGGTCTGCGCGCCCTCGCGCGCGCGCATCAGAATATCGTCCATTTTGGCCTCGTCGCCGACGCAGGCATCGAAGGTCGCCTGATCCATGCCGGCGAGCCTGGCCATCTGCGAAAGAGCCGCGAGCGGGTCTTGCGAGCGGGCCCAGTTGTTTTGGCTGCGGAACAGGGCATCGAGAAAGCTGAAGTGGGCCTCGTCGCGCATGCAGCTCGTCACGACGGCGGCGCGCAGGGCAAGCCCGTCCAAGGGGAAGTGCCTGTAGACCAGCCGCGCCTTGCCTTCGTCGATCCACTCCTTCTTGACGTCGGGCAGGGTGTTGCTGTGAAAGCTGGCGCAGTGCGGGCAGGTGAGCGAAGAATACTCGATGATCGTGACCGGCGCATCGAGCGACCCGAGGATGCGGTCGTCGTCGTAAAGTGCGTCGGACTCAGCCAGGGCGGCGGGCGCCGTCAACAGCACCGGCGCCGCTGCGAGGAGCGCCAAGCCACCGATTCCGCTCACCAAAATCTGCCTACGAGTCATCTTTCACCTACCAGATGTTGTGAATGCTAGAGTCCGTGACGAGATTCGACAAGCGGTCTCTTCACACCTTCCTTGGGGATATCTCGGCCGCGAGTCAATCACCACAGTGAGGCAGGATTTGGGCTGCTCGCTTGAGTTTTGACAAGCGTCGGGCGATCACGTCTCGGTGTGCCGCCGGCTGTCGGCATAGACCGCTTCGCCCAGGCGCTCGAGGGCCTCGCGTAGGCCCTCGTCGCCGATCGTGGCAAGGCGCGAGCGCAGTGCGGCCCGCACCTCGCCCGGCATTTCGGGCGCCTCGGCGCGCGGCGCGCGGCGCTTGGGCGGCAGCGGGCCCTGCTGCAGCTTCAGCCGGGCGACGGCGCGATAGCCGAAAAAGCCGTTGATGCGCTCGAGGATCAACGGCTCCAGGTGCTGCAGGACGGTCGCCTGGCCGAGCGCCGTGCGCAGGGTCAGCACCCCCTCGCTGCGCCGGTCGCGGCGCGGAAAGGCGAGCTTCTGGGGCCGGCAGACCTCGGCCAGCTCGGCGCCCATGATCTCCCGCCAGGCGGCCGCCAGTCCGCCCTCGGCCAGGCCGCGCCGGCCGAAGCTGCGGCCCGTCACCTTCGGCACGAGGGCCGCCACCGGGCGCAGACCGCCGCCGCGCCTGGACTCGCGGTTCTTCCCCGGTTTCGCCTTGGTCTTGGTCACGCGGCAACTCCCATCGCTGCGGCGGTCTTTCTGAGGTCGAGGCGCTCCAGTATAGAGGAGCCCATGGCCCGCCCCGCAAGCAAGCGCTCGACCGACCTCCCGTCGCCTTCGATCTCGGCCCGGCTTCTGCAGTGGTACGACCGCCACGCCCGGCGCCTCCCCTGGCGCGCCAGGCCCGGCGAGCGCGCGGATCCCTACCGCGTCTGGCTGAGCGAGGTCATGCTACAGCAGACCACCGTCGCCACGGTCGGACCCTACTTCCAGGCCTTCCTCGAGCGCTGGCCGACGGTCGAGGCACTGGCCGCGGCGCCCCTCGACGATGTGCTGACCGCCTGGGCCGGCCTCGGCTACTACGCCCGGGCGCGCAACCTCCATGCCTGCGCACGCCAGGTCGCGGCCGAGCACGGCGGTGCCTTCCCCGACAGCGAGTCGGCGCTGCGCGCCCTGCCGGGCATCGGGGCCTACACGGCGGCGGCCGTCGCGGCGATCGCCTTCGAGCGCAAGGCGACCCCGCTCGACGGCAACATCGAGCGGGTCGTGGCCCGCCTCTTCGCCGTCGAGACGCCGCTGCCCCAGGCCAAGCCCGCGCTCAAGCGACTGGCCGAGGGCCTGACCCCGGACGAGCGCGCGGGCGACTACGCCCAGGCCATGATGGACCTGGGCGCGACGGTCTGCCTGCCGCGCCGCCCGAAGTGCCTGCTCTGCCCCTTGAACTCGGACTGCGCCGCCCATGCCGGCGGCAGCGCCGAGGCTTTGCCAAGGCGCGCGCCCAAGGCCGAGCGCCCGACCCGGCGCGCCGTCGCCTTCTGGGTCTTGAACGGAGACGGCGACCTGCTGCTGCGCCGCCGCCCACCCAAGGGCCTGCTCGGTGGCATGATGGAGCTGCCCTCGACCGACTGGCGCGAGGCCCCCTGGCCCGAAGCCGAGGCGCTGGTGCAGACACCCGTGGCGGCGGATTGGCGGCCCCTAGCGGGCCAGGTGCGGCACACCTTCACCCACTTCCATTTCGAGATCGAGGTCTGGGCCGGCCGAAGCGAGGACGGCGATCTGTCGCGTGCCGGCGCGGAGGCCCGCTGGGTCCGCCTCGACGCGCTGGGCGACGAGGCCCTGCCGAGCGTGATGCACAAGATCGTCAAGCACGCGCTCACGCAGATCTGATCGCTCGGCGGAATCCCCTCAGTTCAGCTCCGCCCGCAGCTTCTGGCGGAGCATGTCGATCGGCACCAGGCGGCCCTCGACGTCGAGGTTCCAGAACTGCCAGCCGTTGCAGGCCGGCGCGCCCTGGACGTGGGCGCCGACCTTGTGGATCGAGCCCTTGAAGTCGGACGTGATCAGGGTGCCGTCGGCGCGCACCTTGGCGGTCCAGCGCCGGCCCGGGCCGTAGAGCAGGGTGCCGGGCTCGAGCAGGCCGCGCTCGACCAGCCAGCCGAAGGGGATGCGCGGTGCGTCGCGCTTGCTCGGCGTCGCCACGAGATCGCGCTCGGCGACCGGTCGGACCTTGGCAATGCGCCGCCGCGCGGCCTCGGCGTATTTCAGGTTGAGCTCGAAGCCGATGAAGTGGCGGTGCAGGCGCTTGGCGACGGCGGCGGTCGTGCCGCTGCCCAGGAAGGGGTCAAGCACCAGGCCGCCCGGCTGGCTCGCGGCCAGGATCACCCGGTGCAGCAGCGCCTCGGGCTTCTGCGTCGAGTGCAGCTTGCGCCCGCTCTCGTCCTTCAGACGCTCCTGGCCGGTGCAGAGCGGGATCAGCCAGTCGCTGCGCATCTGAAGGTCTTCGTTCAGCGCCTTCATGGCGTCGTAGTTGAAGGTGTATTTCGCTTCCTGGCCCATCGAGGCCCAGATCATGGTCTCATGGGCGTTGGTGAAGCGCCGCCCGCGGAAGTTGGGCATGGGATTCGACTTGCGCCAGATCACGTCGTTCAGGATCCAGAAGCCGAGGTCCTGAAGCGCCGCGCCGACGCGAAAGATGTTGTGATAGCTGCCAATCACCCAGATCGTCGCGTCTTCCTTCATGACCCGGCGCGCGGCCTCGAGCCAGCGCCGGGTGAAGGCGTCGTAGGCCGCGATGCCGTCGAACTTGTCCCAGTCGTCGTCGACGCCGTCGACGCGGCTGTTGTTCGGGCGCAGCAGGTCGCCCGCGAGCTGCAGATTGTAGGGCGGATCGGCGAAGACGAGATCGACGGAACGCGCCGGCAGGCGTTCCATCAAGGCAACGCAGTCCCCCACCCCGATGATGTCGCGGTCCATGCTCCAGGTCCCCCCTTGGAGAACCTATCCTGAGTCACGACTCCATCGTAGTCAACGGCTTAGGGAGAGAGTCTCACGAACCGGTCTAAAGCTGCGGCGGTGCTCTTGCGTCACCCCCAGCCGCGCCAGTGCGGCGCGATGCTCGGCCGTGCCGTAGCCGCGGTTGCGCTCCCAGCCGTAGCCGGGATGGCGCCGGGCGAGCGCTTCCATCTCGCGGTCGCGCGCGACCTTGGCGAAGATCGAGGCGGCGGCGATCGAGAGGCTGCGTGCATCGCCCTTGACCACGGGGAACGCCGGGCAGGGCAGGGCCGGGACTTGGGTGCCGTCGACCAGCGCCACGTCGGCCTCGAGCGGAAGCGCGGCGAGCGCCCGCGCCATGGCCAGGAGGCTCGCTTGCAGGATGTTCAGGCGATCGATCTCGGCGACCTCGGCGCTGCCGAGGCCGAAGCGCAACGCGGGAGCCGGGTCACCGGCAGCGCTCTCGACCATCTGCTCGTAGAGCGCCGCGCGCGTCTCGGGGGCGAGCGCCTTCGAATCGTTGAGCCGGTCCAAGAAGGCGGCCGGCAGGCGCTCAGGCACGAGCCAGACCGCGGCGGCCACCACCGGCCCCGCCCAGGGTCCGCGCCCCGCCTCGTCGAGGCCGACGACGACGCGGCCCCTTTCGGCGCCCTGCTCGATCTCGAGGCTGAAGTCCGGCCTTGAACATTGCCGTGCATTGCGTGGTCTGGCTGTCATCGGGCGGGAGCGAGCGCAGTAAGGGACGAGAGGAGGGGCTAGTCGCTGCGGCGCTTGCCGCGCTGGGGCGGGTCGAGCGGATGGGGCCCGGCGCGCGAGCGGGGCATGATGTCGCCCACCCAGCGCGTGGCGTTGGTCGCCATCTCGACCATGCGGTCGCTGCCGCGCAGGCTGGAGCGCCGGAAGGCCGTGGCCGGCAGGCCCACGGTCAGGCGCACGGTCTCGCGCGGCGAGGTGATGCCGAGCAGCGCGATGCGGTGCAGGCGGCGCGCGGCCTCCAGCCAGATCGGGCTCGCCACCAGCGAAAGCACCGTGACCGCGACGATCAGCCGGTGCACTTCGAGCGAGACCGCGCCGACGCTGATCCCGAGCGCCGCCATGATGAAGGAGAACTCGCCGATCTGCGCCAGCAGCACGCCGGACAGGAAGGCGCTCGGCCAGGTCTCGCCCAGGGCGCGGATCACGCCGATGTTGAGCGCGGTCTTGAACAGCAGGATGAAGGCGACGATGGCCAGCACCAGGCCCAGGTTGTCGATCAAGTAGCGCACGTCCAGCAGCAACCCGATCGAGAGAAAGAAGACCATCAGCAGCACGCTTTGGATCGGCGCCGTGGTGTGGATCATGATCCGCCGGCTGGTCGAGTTGCCGATCACCAGACCGGCGAGGAAGGCACCATAGGCGGCCGAGAGGCCGAGCAGGCCGGAGAGCGCGGCGGCGCCGAAACAGAAGGCGAGGCCGGCGAGCGGCGTCAGGTCGATCGACTTGCCGACGCTCCTGGCGAAGGGCAGGCGGATGCGCTTGCGCCGGCTGAGATAGACGATCAGCAGCACCAGGAAGGTCACCGACAGCACGACGTTGATGATCGGCCGGTAGGGATCGGCGCCGGCCTCGCCGAAGGCGCCGAGGATCAGCATCATCGGCACCACGGCCAGGTCCTGGGCGATCAGGATGCCGACGGTGAGCTGGCCGACGCGGGTGCGCAGCTCGCCGATCTCCTCGAGCATCTTGACGGCGACGGCGGTGCTCGAGATCGCCACGCCGAAGCCGAGCACCAGGCAGCTCGCGACCGACCAGTCGAGCAGCTCGCCGAGCCCGAACATGACGGCGAGCGCGGCGGCGATCTGCAAGACCGTCGTGAAGAGCGCGATCTTCCAGACTTGGCGGATGCCGCGCAGGCTGAGCTCCATGCCGAGCAGGAACAGCAGCATCAGGACGCCGAGCTCGGCGAGGAGCTGGATCGCCGCGCGGTTCTCGACCAGGCCCGCGCCCGAGGGCCCTAGCAGCACCCCGGCCAGGATGTAGCCGACCAGGGCCGGCTGGCGAAAGCGCTGCATCGCCAGCCCGCAGCCGAGCGCGGCCAATGCCACGACGGCGATAGCCATGACCTGACTGTGTCCGTGCAGCGACTCCATGTCTTTCGGAGTCTAGCACGGGCGGGCGCATTTTCCCTTTAATCTCTACGTCATGGCGACCACTGAAGGCCACCTCTAGGTCGAGGACGAGCTGGTACGCCGACGAGGGGCTCGTGGATGAGGCTTCATTGGGAGCAGAGCGCAGCAATCCAACGGCTCTTGTTTCGCGATCTTGGCCCTGGCGTTCTCAAAGTCCGACCTGACACGGCGCAGCGTAGCCGCAACCAAAGGTTCGTCGTTGTGCGAGCGAGTGGTAGTGCTGCGGGCTTGGTTGGTTGGATCGCTTCGCTGCGCTCGCGATGACGGCTGACGATCTATGTCCGGCGCTCAGAACAGTGAGAGCTGCCGGCGGTCTCCCTCAGGCTTGCGGAACTGGCTGGTATCCTGCTCCCAGTCCTCGCGGTTGAGGCCGAGGCGTTTGCTGGCCAGCTCGAAGCGGTTGGCGAGGAGCTGGGCGTAGGGGCCGGTGCCGACCTGGCGGCGGCGCCAGGTGGAGTCGTAGGTGCCGCCGTCGCGGGTCTCGCGCACCAGCTTCAAGACCCGCTCCTTGCGGTCGGGGAAGTGCGCCTCCAGCCACTCGATCACCAGGTCCTTGATCTCGAGCGGCAGGCGCAGCAGCACATAGCCGCCGGTCTCGGCGCCGGCTTGGGCGCAGGCCTCGAGGATCGCCTCCAGCTCCATGTCGTTGATCGCCGGGATCATCGGTGCCGCCAGCACGCCGGCCGGCACCCCGGCCGCGTTGAGCGCGCGCAGGGCCGTCAGGCGCCGCGACGGCGTCGGCGCGCGCGGCTCGAGCTTGCGGGCTAAGTGACGGTCGAGGCTGGTCACCGAGATCATGACCCGCACCAGCCGCCGCTCGGCCATCGGCGCCAGGATGTCCAGATCGCGCAGCACCAGGTCCGACTTGGTGACGATCGAGATCGGGTGACGGCAGCGCTGCAGGACCTCCAGGACCTGGCGCGTGATGCCCAGGCGCCGCTCCAAAGGCTGATAGGGATCGGTGTTGGTGCCGAGCGCGATCACCTTGGGCCGGTAGCTGGGCCTCGACAGCTCCTGCTCGAGCAGCGCGGCGGCGTCGTGCTTGGCGACGATCTTGGTCTCGAAGTCGAGGCCCGGCGACATCCCGAGATAGGCGTGGGTCGGCCGCGCGAAGCAGTAGACGCAGCCGTGCTCGCAGCCCCGATAGGGATTGATCGAGCGGTCGAAGCCGACGTCCGGCGACTGGTTGCGGGCGATGACGCTGCGGCTGCTGTCAGCCATGACGACGGTGGGTGGCACCGTGGGTCCATCGCTGGCCTCATCCTCATGGCGCCAGCCGTCGTCGACCATGACCCGCTCATAGGGTTCGTAGCGCGCGGCTCTGTTGCTGACTGCGCCGCGGCCCTTGTTCGGCAGATCCGGCAAAACATCGACCATGGATGAACCATAGGACTAAAGAGTGAACATAACAAGTACAGAAAGACTCCATCCTGTGGATAAGCGGCCCAAGTGCTAGCGGGTCACGCGTCCGGCCGCGCAAGATGTTGCAAACGACTCGGGGCGACTCGGAAAGAACGAAGAGTGGACGAAGGGCGGCCGCCCGCTGCGCCGCCGTCTCAGATCAAGGTCGCGAGCGAGGGCCTGTCCAGCCACTCCGCGCGCATGCGGCGCAGCGTCTCCGGCGCGAGATAGTCGGCGACGCGCCCGGCGACATGGGCGATGAGCGCGGGATCGCTGTTTTCGGCCGACCAGTCCTCGGTGCTGGCGGCGCGATGCTTGTCGCCGCGCTGGCTGCGCCGATGCAGGACCGACCATTTCACGCACCAGGTGATGGCGCGCAGGAACAGGAGGCGCCGCATGGGCAGCAGCCAGGACTTCAGCCGCGCCGCCTTCTCGGGCCCGACGACCGCCAGATAGTGGCGGTAGAAGGCCGCGACCTCTTCGACCGTGAGTTCGGCCCAGGTGTCGGCGTCCCAGGTGGTCGAGGAGTAGACCGTGGCGTGGGCAAGGTCGATGCCGGGCGAGCCGTAGAGCGCCTTCTCCAGATCGACGATGATCGCGCGCCCCTCGCCGTCGATCAGAAAGTTCCCGGGATGGGTGTCGGTGAGGACCAGGCAGCGCGGCTGCGCGCGGCCGCCTTGAGCCGTCTGGAAGTCGCGAGCCCAGGCCAGCTCGTCCTCGATCTCGGCCTGCGCCTCGGGCGCGAGTGCGGCCTCGGGGATCATCCGCGCCTGGGCCTCGATCTCGGCCAGGGCGCCGGCCAGCGGATCACCGTGGTCCTCCAGCGGTGCCCGCTCATCCGGCGCCGGTAAGGGAAGGGCGTGGACGCGCGCCATGGCCTCGGCCAGCGCCGGCAGGTCGGCGGGCAGGCGCGGCGGCCGGCCGTGGATGCGGTCGACCAGCAGCGCGCCCATGGGCAGTGCCGCCGAGGGGACGATCATGGCATGCAACCGCGGGCCGTGACCCGATTCGGCCACGCGCTCGAAGCAGGCGGCCTGATAGGTCAGGTTGTCGCGTGCCGAGAGCGCGAACTGGCTTTGCTTGGGCACGCGCAGGAGCAGCGGTGTGTCCGTGTGTCCGGGGTCGCGGATCTCGACGTGGTCGTGGGCCAGGCCCGTGACCGGCATCAGCGCGAGGGCGTCGGGCGCGAGCGCCGCGAAATCCGGCAAGGCCGTGAGGGCCGTGTGGAGCGCGTCTAGGTCGGGGCCGCGCGCTGTGCTGTCTGTGCTGGAGGGCAAGACTGGAGGCTCGATGGAAAGGGACTCGTTCGATGGCCCGTCGCCGGCCGGGCGCGGACCAACATGTGCTATCACCGGCGCCATGACGCAAGGCGCGCTCTCCATCGTGTTACCGTGTCTCAACGCCGCCGACGGCCTGCCGTCCACCTTCGCGGCGCTGGATGAGGCCCGGTTGCTCGGTCTCCTGCACGAGGTCTTGGTCGTCGACGGCGGCTCGCGAGACGGCACCGCGGCCCTCGCGGCCGGTCTCGGGGCCCGGGTGATCGAGAGCGCGCCAGGCCGCGGCCGGCAACTCGCCAAGGGCGGAGTGGCCGCGCGTGGCGATTGGCTCTTTTTCCTGCACGCCGATTCCCGGCCCGAGCCCGGCTGGTCCGAGACGGTCCGGGCATTCATCGCCGATCCGGCCAATTGCGAGCGAGCGGCGGTCTTCCGGCTGCGGCTCGACGATTCCGATCCGCGCGCCCGCCGGGTCGAGCGACTGGCCGGCTGGCGCGC
>JAKSDN010000366.1 GCA_022360075.1 Kiloniellales bacterium
GTCTGGCCCTGGCCCTTGGCCTTCTTTTCGGCGCCGCCAGCGCCTTCGCGGCCGAGATCCGCGTGCTCAACTGGCAGGGCTACGGCACGGACGAGCCCTGGGCGTTGGAGGCCTTCACGGCGGAGACCGGCATCGAGGTCGTGCACGACTACTTCAACTCCGAGCAGGAGATGCTGACCAAGCTGCGCACCAACCCGGGCGCCTACGACGTGGTGCTGATCAACAGCGCCTTCACCAGCCAGGCTGCGTCCGAAGGCCTGATCCAGGCGATCGATACGACGGGCATGAAGAACGTCGCCGACCTCTCGCCCTCGATGCGCGACAACGAGAACCTGGTGCGCGACGGCAAGACTTACGGCGTTGCCTGGGTCTGGGGCGTGACCTCCTTTGCGGTCAATGCCGAGGGCTTCGCGAGCATGCCCGAGTCGATCGAGGAGCTCTGGAGCCCGAAGCATGCCGGGCGGGTCGGCTGGCGCGACGATGCCGTCGAGGCGGTGCAGTTCGCCGCCATCGCCACCGGGCAGAACATCAACGACCCGGCCGACTTCGAGGTGATCCGCGAGAAGCTGCGCGCGCTCAAGCCGCAGATCCGCACCTTCTGGTCCTCCGAGGACGAATGGAACCAGTTCTTCTCGGCCAACGAGTTCGATCTGGCGACCTATTGGAGCGGCTCGGCCTCGCGCTCCAAGACCGCCTTCGGCCTGCCGGTCGAGTTCGTGATCCCGAAGGAAGGCGCGATCGGCTGGCTCGACGGCCTCTCGATCGCCACCGGCGCGCCCAACTCCGAAGGCGCCAAGGCCTTTATCGACTACATGATCGACCCGGCCTTCTACGTGAAGTGGGACACCGAGGTCGGCGCCCCGGCCTCGGCCAACGCCAAGGCCAACGCCGAGCTGCCGGCCAGCGCCTTTAACCGCGCGGTGCTCGGCAACCCCGAGAAGGTCGCCAAGGTCCAGTTCATGGGCCCGATGGACGACGCCCTGCGCGAGAAGATCCTCGAGCTCTGGCAGGAGACGAAGACCTATCTGCTGGATTGAGTCTCGTAGTCGCGTAGGGCGGAATAGCGTCAGCGTATTCCGCCGGATGTTTCACATGCCGTTCCATA
>JAKSDN010001227.1 GCA_022360075.1 Kiloniellales bacterium
ACGCCCCTCATTCGGCTCAGCCGCGCTTCCGAGGCGACCGGCTGCGAGATCCTCGGCAAGGCCGAGTTCCTGAACCCGGGCAGCTCGGTGAAGGACCGCGCGGCCTGGTTCATCATCCGCGACGCCGAGCAGAAGGGCCGGCTGCGGCCGGGCGGCGTGATCGTCGAGGGCACCGCCGGCAACACCGGCATCGGCCTCGCCCTGGTCGGCCGGGCGCGCGGCTACCGCACCGTGATCGTGATCCCCGACACCCAGTCGCAGGAGAAGAAGGACATGCTGCGCCTGTCCGGGGCCGACCTGCGCGAGGTGCCGGCCGCCCCCTACAAGGACCCCGGCAACTACGTCCACGTATCGCGCCGCCTCGCCGAGGAGATGGCCGAAAGCGAGCCCAACGGCGCGATCTGGGCCAATCAATTCGACAACGTCGCCAACCGCCAGGGCCATATCGAGACCACGGGGCCCGAGATCTGGGCGCAGACCGACGGCAAAGTCGACGGCTTCGTCTGTGCCGTCGGCACCGGGGGCACGCTGGCGGGCGTCTCCATGGCGCTGAAGGAACGCAACAAGGACATCAAGATCGGAATCGCCGACCCCATGGGCGCGGCGCTCTATCATTACTACAAGCACGGTGAGCTGAAGGCCGAGGGCAGCTCGATCAGCGAGGGCATCGGCCAAGGCCGGATCACCCAGAACCTGGAAGGCGCCGAGATCGACGAGGCCTATCAGATCCGCGACGAGGAAGGCCTGCCGCTGGTCTACGACCTGCTCGAACACGAGGGCCTTTGTCTCGGCCTGTCGAGCGGCATCAACGTCGCCGGGGCGATCCGGCTGGCCAAGGACATGGGACCCGGTCATACCATCGCGACCGTGCTCTGCGACTACGGCACGCGCTACACCAGCAAGTTATTCAACCGCGCCTTCTTGACCGAGAAGGGGCTGCCCTGTCCGGACTGGGTGAATTGACAAGGCAAGGCCATGAAGCTGCTTTTTCGCGACGACGCCTACTTGAGAAGCTGTGAGGCCAGCGTGGTCTCGACGGACGAAACCGGCATCCGCCTGGACCGGACCGTGTTCTATCCGATGGGCGGCGGCCAGCCGGGCGACGTCGGCGTCTTGCGCCTCGCCGACGGCGGCGAGATCAAGATCGTTGACACGCGCAAGGGCGAGAGCCACGAGGACGTGGTGCACGTGCCCGAGGAGGGCGCGCCAAGCCTCGCGCCGGGCACCAAGGTGACCGCCGAGATCGACTGGGAGCGGCGCCATCGCCTGATGCGCATGCACACCTGCCTGCATCTGCTCTGCGCCGTCGTGCCGGGCGAGGTCACCGGCGGCCAGATCAGCGACGGCAAGGGCCGGCTCGATTTCAACATGCCGGAGCTGACGCTGACCAAGGAGGAGATCACCGAGGGCCTCAACCGCCTGGTCGAGGCCGATCACCCGGTCGGCCCGCGCTGGATCTCGGACGAGGAGCTGGCCGCCAGTCCGGACCTGGTGCGCACCATGTCCGTGAAGCCGCCGAGCGGCAGCGGCCGGGTGCGTCTGCTCGACATCCCCGGCGTCGACCTGCAGCCCTGCGGCGGCACCCACGTCGCGCGCACCGGCGAGATCGGCCCTGTCGCGGTCGGCAAGATCGAGAACAAGGGGCGGCAGAAACGCCGCGTCAACCTGCGCTTCGCCGACTAGCGGGCGCTTCTAAGACCAAGAACGGAGACGGCATGGTCGATTTCAAGACCGAGGCCCTGGTCAGCACCGACTGGCTGGCCGAACACCTGAGCGATCCGGACCTGCGGGTCGTGGACGCCAGCTACTACCTGCCGCACGAGGGCCTGGATCCGCGCGGCGAGTTCGAGGCCCATCACATTCCGGGCGCGGTCTTCTTCGACATCGACGACATCTCCGACAGCGACAGCGAGCTGCCGCACATGCTGCCGCCGCCGCAGAAATTCTCCTCGCGAGTCCGCAAGCTCGGGCTCGGCGACGGGATCCGCTTGGTGATTTACGACCAGCGCGGCCTGTTCAGCGCGGCCCGCGTCTGGTGGACCTTCCGC
>JAKSDN010000964.1 GCA_022360075.1 Kiloniellales bacterium
GATCCTGCCCAACGTCTACATGACGGCGGACTCGAACCACGGCTTCAAGATGACCGGCGTCGGCAAGCTGGTCGCCCGCCACATCGCCAGCGGCGAGGCGGTCGAGGAGCTCAAGCCCTTCGCTTTCAAGCGCTACGAGGAGGGCCAAGCCTTCGGCTCCGGCACCACGCACTGCCCTTGGGTGTGAGATTGGACTGGGGATCGGGGGGCTCGGCCGCACCGGTTCACTCGGCTTGCCCGCGCCGCCGGGCGGCCCTAATCTCCGCGCCCCGCGGCGGCGCGCCGCTCCTGACGAGGGATCGAGACGCCCGATGTCCGATCGTCTGCAACGCCTGCTCGACAGTCGGCCCTGGCTGCTGGCCGACGGCGCGACCGGCACCAACTTTTTCGCCATGGGTCTCGAGACCGGCGATCCGCCGGAGCTCTGGAATGTCGAGCACCCGGAGCGGGTCCAGGCGCTGCACCGTGGCTTCGTCGAGGCCGGCGCGGACATCCTCCTGACCAACTCCTTCGGCGGTAGCAGCTACCGGCTCAAGCTGCACAAGGCCCAGGATCGCGTGGCCGAGCTGAACCGGGCGGCGGCGGCGCTCGCGCGCGAGGTCGCCGACGCCGCTGGCCGCGAGGTCGTGGTCGCCGGCTCGATCGGCCCCACGGGCGAGATCTTCGAGCCGGTCGGCAGCCTCAGCCTGAAGGACGGGACCGCGGCCTTCGCCGAACAGGCCCAAGCCCTCGCGGCGGGCGGCGCCGATGCGCTCTGGGTCGAGACGGTCTCCTCCGTCGAGGAGCTGACGGCGGCCCTGGCGGGCGCCGGCACCACCGGGCTGCCGCTGGTCTGCACGCTCAGCTTCGACACCAATGGCCGGACCATGATGGGTCTGACGCCGGCCCAGCTCGCCGAGCTTGCCCAGCGGCTCGAACCCAAGCCGCTGGCCTACGGCGGCAATTGCGGCACAGGGCCGGCCGAGCTGATGGCCGTGCTGCTCAATCTGACCGCCGCGGGCCAGGCGGGCGACGTCGTGGTCGCCAAGAGCAACTGCGGCATCCCGGAATACATCGACGGCGAGATCCGCTACAGCGGCACGCCCGAGCTGATGGCCGACTACGCCCGCCTGGCGCTGGACGCCGGGGTGCGCATCATCGGCGGCTGCTGCGGTACCACGGCCGAGCACGTCCGCGCCATGCGCGAGGCGCTGGAGGCCCACAGCCCGGGCGAGCGGCCGGGCCTGGAGACCGTGACCGCGCGCCTCGGCCAGGTCTCGCGCGGCGCCGAGGCCGGCGAGACGGGCGGCCCCTTGGGCGCACGGCCGGAAGGCGCCACCCGGCGCCGCGGCCGCCGACGCCGCGATGGAGCGGCGGACTGCGCGCCGCGGTTTTGAAGGTTTGGATGAGGTAGGGGCCGAAAAATATCCTCTATATCAACATGTTATGTTGGTCACGGCACCGACCTATAAATGTTGATTGTCATTGCCGGGCGGGCGAAGCCCGAGCGCTTCGCGCTCCCGGCAATCCATCGAAGTCCGAGACCGGGACCTCGAAAGCTCGAGCCTGGGACGTCGATGGACCCTCGGGTCAAGCCCGAGGGTGACAGTGTAAGTGGGTTCCCAGGCCCCCACTCTTTGAGCATAGCGCCTCGCGTTCCCGTCCACCCCTAACGCGCAATCGGCGGCCACAGCGCCAGACGCTCCAACAATCCGGGCAGCTTCGTAACGTCGCTCAACAGGTGATCGGCGAGCCCGCCGAGGTCTCCCGGCCCACCGTTGCCGCTCAAGACGCCGATCAGCAGGCCCGCCCCGGCGGCCCTTCCCATCTCCAGGTCATGTCGGTTGTCGCCGACCACCGCGACCGCCGCGGTCGGCAGCGCGACGCGCTCGGCGAAGGCCTGCACCATGCCGGGACCCGGCTTGATGCCATGGCCCGAATCGTAGCCGGCGACGAACGCGAAGTGTTCGCGGATCGACAGACCCCGCAGGCAGATCTCAGCGCCCTGCTCGCTGTCGCTGGTCGCCAGGCCGAGGGCGAGACCACGGGCCGAGAGCGTGGCCATCACGGCGGCCAGGTCCCCGACCGGCGCGGCATTGTCCCGATTGGCGGCTTCGAAGATCCGATCGAGCTTCTCGATCATCTCGCCGGCCGACGCCACGCCCAGATGCTCGGCCCAGAGCGTCGCGATCTCGGCGCTGTTGCCCGCGGCCAGGGGAGAGCCGGCCCTAAAGCGCTCGGTCTGCGGATCGAAGCCACCCGCAGTCAGCAGGCGCGCCGCCACGGCCGGATCCTGCCCGGCCATGACCAGGGCGGCATGGCGCAAGACCGGCTGCCA
>JAKSDN010000399.1 GCA_022360075.1 Kiloniellales bacterium
GGTCCGTGGCGAGGACCGCTTCGGCCACTTCAGGCCCGAGCCGCGCTGCGAACGCGACTTCGATCCTGTCGGCATGGCTTTTCAGCGGGAAGTCGAGCAGCTCAAGCACGAGGTTTACGACACGGCCTAGAAGGCTGTGCCAGCGGCTACTTCGAGCTGGCCCCGACAGACTGGACCGACGCGGACGGTGCCTCCTCCGGTGCGATTTCACCGAGCGTGCCGCTTGCCGTCGCGGGCGCGTGGAGCCGAACCGGTTCGGCCTTGCCTGCCGCGGCGGGCTCCTCGGTCTCGACGACATCGCGAACCTTGCGCGCCCGTTCGTTCATGCGCGTCGAGAGCCATTGCAGCAGCCGGGCGTCGTGACCCAGCACATCGCCGATCTCCGAGACTTGCGCGCTCACGCGGTCCGACGCCTTGGCGAGCTCGGTGGAGTGCTGGCTCAGGGCGCCGCGCAGGGATTTCGCCCGCGCCGCCGCCTCGCCCGCGATCGCGATCACCTCGTCGACCTGCGCTCTCAGATCGCGCCGGATCTCGCCGACCTCGTCGGCGGCGAGCTGCGTCTTCTCCTTCAGGTCGGCGGCGTACTGAGCGACCGAGGCCTGCAGCTTCTCGATCTGATCGGCAGTCTCCTTCGAAGCCTCGGCGAGCTGTTGGCTTTGGCTCTGGAAAGCTTCGCTGAGTAGACGGTTCTGGGCCTGCAGGGCTTCGCTCAGATTGCGTATCTGCGCTTCGGCCGTCTCGTCCGGATAGGTCAGCTTCTGCAGCTCGCGCTGCAGGGCGGCTGCCGTAACCCTGAGATCAGACCCGCGCAGGAGGAAGTGAATCACCAGCCAGAGCACCACCAAGGGCCCCGAGACGCCGGCCAGGATCAGGGCCAGCTCGTGCGGCAGAATCCAGCGCAGGTTCTCCCAGCCGATCTGCTCCGTGACGTAGACGCCGACGAGCGCCAGCCAAACGCCACTCAACAGCAGGCCGATCGCCAACCCGAGCCAACGGCCGGGCGCCCGCGTCACGTTTAGGCCCGCCGACAAGGCGGCCGGTCTTTGATCGTCTTTGCGCTCATCCGTCATGGCCGGGCCTGTCTTCATCCACACTGGCCACTTCGCCGCTCCTCACTGTATCAGTATTGCCGAATCGGCGGAACCGCGTGCGATCGCATTGTCAGTCGTGCGCCCGAGCCGCTGTGTGACAAATTTCGGACGCGCCGACTCGTGGCCGCGGCCGCCAAACGGGGAAACAAGCTTGGTCGATGGCCCTTCAAGCGACCGGCTCTACGCCGATCCGGAGCTCGTGCAGTTCTATGACCTCGAGAACGCCTGGGCGGCCGATCAGGACTACTGCGCGGGGCTCGCCGAGACCGCTGGCTCCATTCTGGACCTGGGCTGCGGCACGGGCCTGTTCCTCTCGCGCCTGGCTGAGGGGCGCGCGGCGGTCGGCGTCGATCCGGCCGGCGCCATGCTCGAGATCGCGCGGCAACGGCCGGGCGGCGATCGGGTCACCTGGGTCGAGGCGGACGCCCGTCGCCTGCGGCTCGACCAGCGTTTCGATTTGATCGTATTGACGGGCCATGCTTTCCAGGTCTTCCTCGACGCTGACGATCAGCAGGCGGCGCTCGCGACGATCGCGGCGCATCTGGCGCCCGAGGGGACTTTCGTCTTCGACTCTCGCAACCCGCTGGCCGAGGCGTGGCGGCGCTGGACGCCGACAGCCTCGAAGCGCGCCCTCCGACATCCCCGGCTCGGCGAGGTCGTGGCTTGGAACGAAGCGGCGCACGATCCGCAGACCGGTATCGTGACCTACCGGACTCACTACGAAGTCGCGGCGGACCGGCGGCGTTTCTCGGCCGAGTCGAAGATCCGGTTCACGCCACAGGAACGGCTCGCCGCGCTCCTGGAGGAAGCCGGCCTTGCCGTCGAGGCCTGGCTGGGCGACTGGCACGGTCAGGCCTTTACCGCCGCATCGCCGGAGATCATTCCGGTTGGGCGTTTGGGCTAGGTCTTATCCCGAGGGGCGTTGATCCTGACTTTCAATACGAGGTGCGCGTTAGGCCGCATCCCCTCATACTTCGACAAGCTCAGCATGAGGGGGTGGAGTGATTCCGAAAAGCGATGGGCGGGACCGAAACTCATACAAGATTCAATAGTAGCCAAGCGTCGCATTAGCCCCCAACGCAGCGCTCGAAGAAATCGGCGCGCGCCGCGACGGATACCTTGGGCAGCTCGACGATCTCGTAGCCGAGGTCTTCGTAGGCGGCGATCAGCGAGCGATACTCGGCGAGCGCTTCGCCGAAGTCCTTCCGCCGCTCGGCATCGTTCCGGAACAGCTCTTCCCACGGCGGCGTCATGAACACCCGCGGAGCGTATCGATAGAACTCCAGCATCCGTTGCAGCGGGGCCGGCGTGGCGAGGCCCTTGTGGGCCAGAAAGGAGACGACGTCCACGACCGAGCGGTCGAAGACGACGGGCTTGTCCGTCGGCGCCGCGCTGTTGAATTGCCAGGCGGCGCGCGAGGCGGCCAGCTCCACGAACCGCGCCGCGTTCCGCCAGGGCAGGGCGTCGCCGCCGATCAGCAACTGTTCCTTGACGATCTGACGCCCCGCTTCCGGCTGAACCGGATAGCCACGCGCGGCGAGCGCGCTAAGCAGGCTGGACTTGCCGGCGCCGGAGCAACCGGACAGTACGACCAGCCACGCGCCGCCGGCGTGCGTGGGGTTTCCAGGGAGATAGCCGTCTTCGAGCATCGACCACCCGCGTTCGTGACGACCCTCAGCGTGCCCCGGCTCGTCGACAGCCGACAAGCGTCTCTGGCCGCGAGGTCACGGGATTGCGTGCGGCGCCGATCGTTCGGACTTGGCTATAGCTCATTAAAAGACAGATGTGCTTCGACATTTATCGAAATATGTCTGTGCAGCCGTAAGCGACCAGATCAGCCGTTCCGATAAAGATAGCTGTAGCCGTTGATCGCCGGCACGCCGCCAAGGTGGGCGTAGAGGAGCTTGGCGCCGGTCGGGAAGAAGCCCTTGCGCACGAGGTCGATCATGCCTTGCATGGATTTTCCCTCGTAGACCGGGTCGGTCATCATGCCTTCGAGGCGGGCGCTGAGCCGGATCGCTGCGTTGGTCTCCTCCGAGGGTACGCCATAGGCAGGATAGGCGTAGTCGGGATTGAGCACGACGTCCTCGTCGGTGAGCTCTTGTCCGAGCCCGACTTTGTCGGCGGTGTCCCGGGCGATCTTGAGCACCTGCGCGTGGGTCTGCTCGGGCGTGCCGGAGCCGTCGATGCCGATCACCCGCCTGGCGCGGCCGTCGGCGGCGAAGCCGACCACCATGCCGGCCTGGGTCGAGCCGGTCACCGAGCAGACGACGATGTAGTCGAAGCTGAATCCGAGCACGGCTTCCTGCTCGCGTACTTCGTCGGCGAAGCCGGCAAAACCGAGCCCGCCGAGCGGATGGTCGGAGGCGCCCGCCGGGATCGCGTAGGGTTTGCCGCCCTTGGCCTTCACGTCTTCGAGCGCGTGCTCCCAGCTCTCGCGGATGCCGATGTCGAAACCCTCGTCGACCAGCTCGATCTCGGCGCCCATCACGCGCGAC
>JAKSDN010000359.1 GCA_022360075.1 Kiloniellales bacterium
GCAGGTGTTACGAAGATGATCCAGGGCGCAAGGAACGCCACGGGAAGAAGCTTCATCAACGAACGACTCGGTGACGTGAATCAGGTGCGGAAGACGGCGCCCGGCCGCCTTCCGCTTCGAGCCTGGTCACTGCATGACGGCGGTTGGGTTGTCCAGGCTGTCGGAGCCTTCGAACGCGATGGCGCCGAGTCCGAGGGCGGCCACAGCCTTCTCGATGGCGCCGGTCTGGTCCTTCAGCGCGTCGATGGCGGCCTGCAGCTTGGCATTGCCGGCGGCGTTGTCGGCGTCGAGCATCTGGTCGTAGGCGGTCCCCGCCTCGGCGCTGTCGACGATCACCTTGAGGGCCGAGACGCTGGCATCGAGCTTCGAGCGAAGCGCCTTGTCGATGCTGCCGTCCTTGGCCGAGACCAGATCGGCCAAGCTCGCGCCGGTCACCAGGCTGCCGTCGAGCCGCTTGTGGCTGCCGAGGTAGACGCTGCGGATGCCAACCGCGTTGTAGAAGTGCGAGTTGTGGGTGTTATCGCTGAAGCAGTCGTGCTCCTCCTCCGGATCGTTGAGCAGCAGGCCGAGCTTCATGCGCTCGCCGGCGAGCTCGCCGTAGGACAGGCTGCCCATGCCGGTGAGGATCGTGCTGAGGCCCGCGTCCCCGCCGCCCTCGAGCAAGCCCTGCCGGGCCTCGCCGCCGGGCGCCCACTGCGCCGCCATCCAGGTCAGGTCGTCGATCAGAAGGTCGGTCGCGACCTGCAAGTAGGCGGCGCGCCGGTCGCAGTTGCCGCCGGTGCAGTTGGCCGTATCGAAGTCGCTCGCCGGCCGTGCGCCCGCGCCGGGCCCGGTGCCGTTGAGGTCCTGGCCCCAGAGCAGGAACTCGATCGCGTGATAGCCGGTGGCGACGTTGGCCTCGACCTCCTCGGCCTCGTGCAAGGTGTCGGACAGCAAGGCCTTGGTGATCTGCGATGCATCGACTGTCTCGCCGTTGAGCGTCAGGCTTTCGTTGGCGATGACGTTGGCGGCATAGAGCATGTTCTCGTCGGACTCCGTGCCGTAGGCGCCGGCATCGACGTAGTCGATCAGCCCTTCGTCGAGCGGCCAGGCGTTCACCTTGCCCTCCCAGTCGTCGACGATGGCATTGCCGAAGCGGTAGACCTCGGTCTGCTGATAGGGCACGCGCGCGGCCAGCCAGGCGTCTCGGGCCGCTTGCAGCGCCGCGTCGCTCGGCTTTGCGATCAGCGCGCCGACGGCGGCCTGCAAGTCCTTGGCGCTGGCCAGAGAATCCTCGTAGCCGGCCTGGGCGATGTCGGCATAGGTCTCGATGACCGCGCGCTTATCGGCCTCGGACGCGGCCCAGGCGGGACCCGCGGCGACAAGGCCGGCAAGGCATAGCGCTTCAATTCTCCGTTTCATCACAGTCTCCTCGTCGTGCTCGGCGTTCTTTCGTCAGGTGCGACAAGACGATACAACTGCAAGTGCGAATGATTTGCAATATCGATTCTCTCTTGCTATGCCTCGCGCGATCTCTTCGCCGAGATTCCGATCCAATCGGCAAACGCGCATCCGAATTCCCGGACAAGACGCATTGCGAAATCAGGAGGTTGCCGCGGCTTAGCCGCGGTGGCCGCTGCTCTGACGGCGGTGGTGCCGCTGGGCGATGAGCTGACGGTCGAGCCGCTGGTCGAGTTCGTCCCTTTCTTCGACGCCGCGGGCCAGGACCAGGACCGCGACATCATCACGGGCGCGCTCGGGACCTACTACGGGC
>JAKSDN010001236.1 GCA_022360075.1 Kiloniellales bacterium
CCGCCGGTGCCGGAAGTGTAGATGAAGCAGGCCACGTCGTCGCGCTTGACCTCGGCGACCCGCGCGTCGATGTCGTCCTCGGCCTGCTCGCCGGCAGCGATGACCGCGTCCCAGGCATGCAGAGCCAGGCTGTCGCTGCCCTCGCCCTCCAAAGGCTCCATCGCCACCAGCCAGCGACAGTCCGCCGCCTCCATGGCGGCGGGTTGCAGGCGGGCGGCCAAGGCGCGGGTGGAGACGATGGCGCCGACGGCCCCGCTGTCGCCGAGGATGTGGGCGTGATCGTCCTTGGTGTTGGTGACGTAGGCCGGCACGCTGACGGCGCCGGCGGCCATGATCGCGAGATCGGCGATCAGCCACTCGGGCCGGTTTTCCGAGACGAGAACGACCCGCTCTCCGGGCGCGAGGCCGAGCTGGCGCAGCCCGAGCGACAACGAGCGCACCGAGGCCTCGACGGCGCGCCAGGTGATCGGCTCGTAGCTGCCGCCCCGCTTGACCCAGAGGAAGGGCTTGTCCGCCAGCCGCGCCGCCTGCTCGAAGAACATCGCGGTGAGGCTTTTGCAGGCCTGATAGTCCATGTCCCTCGCGTCCCAGAACGTGCCGGTTTCTCGGGGCCTTGCTTGTGTAGGTCGCGCTTCTGTGTTCACGATTCCGCCTTGGCCTGATGGTTAATGGGACCTATATCGCTCAAGGTCAAGGAGATGGGCCATGAATGACGCCGCTGTCGGGACGAAGAACGAAGTCGAGGCTCTGGGCGAGCTGCCCAACTGGGATCTCGCCGACCTCTATCCGAGCCGAGACGCGGACTCCTTGAAGGCCGATCTCGCCTGGTGCGAAGAGAGCGCAAGAGCCTTTCGGAAGGATTACGAGGGCAAGCTGGGCGACCAGGACGGCGCGGCCCTGGGCGCGGCGGTCGCCGCCTACGAGGCCCTGCACGAACGCCTCGGGCGGATCATGAGCTATGCCCAGCTCGTCTATTCGGGCGACGTCACCGATCCCGAGATCGGGCGCTTCTATCAGACCATGCAGGAGCGCACGACCGAGATCTCCACCGACCTCCTGTTCTTCACGCTCGAGCTGAACCGCTTGTCCGACTCGGCGCTCGAGCCGAAGCTCGCGGCGCCGGAGCTGGCGCGCTACCGGCCCTGGCTGCGCGATCTGCGGGCCTTTCGCGAGCACCAGCTCTCCGACGAGCTGGAGCGTCTGCTGCACGAAAAGCACGTGGTCGGCCGGGCGGCCTGGGTGCGCCTGTTCGACGAGTCCATGGCCGCGCTGCGCTTTCCCTTCGACGGCGAAGAGCTGACGAGCGCCGAGATCCTCAACAAGCTGACCAGCCCGGACGCCTCGGCGCGCAAGACGGCGGCGAAGTCCCTTGGGACGGTGCTGCGCGACAACAGCCGGACCTTCGCCCTAGTCACCAACACCCTCGCCAAGGACAAGGAGATCGAGGACAAGTGGCGCGACTACGCGCGCCCGGTCTCCTCGCGCAATCTTGCGAACTACGTCGAGGACGAGGTGGTCGACGCCCTGGTCGGCGCGGTGCGCGATGCCTTCCCGCGCCTCTCCCACCGCTACTACGCCCTGAAGGCTCAATGGTTGGGCCAGGAGACGCTGCCCTACTGGGACCGCAACGCGCCGCTGCCCGAGGACAGTGACCGGGTCATCGCCTGGCCCGAGGCGCGCGAGACCGTGCTCGACGCCTATGCGGCCTTCTCGCCGAGCCTTGCCGACGTCGGGCGCCGCTTCTTCGAGCAGAACTGGATCGATGCCCCGGTGCGGCCGGGCAAGGCGCCGGGCGCCTTCGCCCATCCGACGGTGCCAAGCGCCCATCCTTATCTGCTGCTCAACTATCAGGGCCGGGTGCGCGACGTGATGACCCTGGCCCACGAGCTCGGCCACGGCGTGCACCAGGTGTTGGCGGGCGACCAGGGCCACCTAATGGCCGACACGCCCTTGACGCTGGCCGAGACCGCGAGCGTGTTCGGCGAGATGCTGACCTTCCGC
>JAKSDN010000561.1 GCA_022360075.1 Kiloniellales bacterium
CCGCGTAGAACGCTCCAGCCTCGAGCAAAGCTGGGCCTATGGCGAGGGGCTGGCGGCGGCCGGCCATGCCCGAGTGCGGCGGGCGATCATCGAAGGCGAGGGTCAGGTCCTGGCCGTCGTCCAGGTCTTGCTCAAGCGCCATGGCCCGCTGCTGACCCAGGCGCGGATCCTGCGCGGCCCTCTTTTCCTCGATCCGGCCTTGGACTGGTCGGGCAAGCGTGCCGTTTTGCGCGCGATCGGGGGTCAGTTCTCGCTCCGGCGGCGCGAGCTGCTGATCTGGCTGCCGGAGCTGGCCGACGGCTTGGAGAGTCAGGCGGCCTTGCGCGCCTGCGGCCTTCGTCAGGTGGTGACGGGCTACGGCTTGGTGGCCTGCGACCTTACCGAGCCGATCGAGGAGTTGCGCGGGCGCCTGCGTGGAAGCTGGCGCCGCGACTTGGCCGCAGCCGAGCGCCATGGCCTGGCGGTGCGTCGCGCGCGCGACGCGCAGAGCTTGGACTGGCTGATCGGGCGCGCCGAGACCCACCGCCGGCGGCGCGGCTATGCCGGGCCGACGTCGGGCGAGATCCGGGCCGTGCTGGCGGCGCTGCCGCGTCGGCGCAAGGATCTGCTGCTCTTGATCGCCGGCGGTGCCGAGCCGATCGCCGGCGTGCTGTTCCTGATCCACGGTACGACCGCAACCTATCTGCTCGGCTGGACCGGCCCCGAAGGACGTCGCCTTCATGCTCATAATCTGTTGCTCTGGCGGGCCGTGGAGATGTTGAGGGAGCGGGATCTGCGCTGGCTGGACCTCGGTGTGGTCGATGCCTCGGCGCCTGGCTTGGCGCGCTTCAAGATCGGCATGGGCGGCGAGCTCGTGACGCTGGCCGGCACGTTCATGTAGACGGGCAGATAGACGGGCAGAGCCCGCGTCGCGGCAGCCGGGGCAACGCACTTGTGACCGGCGAGCACTTGTTCCTTTCCGTCATCAGTCGCATGTAATTTCGGGAGCAATGCGCTCAGCGCCATCACGAGGGGACGCGCCGATGATCGATCTCTATACCTGGCCGACGCCGAACGGGCACAAGATCCACATCATGCTGGAGGAGACCGGCCAGCCCTATAAGGTGCACGCGATCGATATCTCGGCCGGCGACCAGTTCGATCCGGAGTTCCTGAAGATCAGCCCGAACAACAAGATGCCGGCCATGGTCGATCCCGACGGCCCGGGCGGCGCGCCGATCGGCCTGTTCGAGTCGGGCGCCATGCTGATCTATCTCGCCGAGAAGACCGGCCAGTTCCTGTCCAAGGATGCGCGCCAGCGCTACACCACGCTCCAGTGGCTCATGTGGCAGATGGGCGGCATCGGGCCGATGCTCGGCCAGGCCCATCACTTCATCCGCTACGCGCCCGAGGAGATTCCCTACGCCAAGGAGCGCTACATCAACGAAGCCAAGCGGCTCTACGGCGTTGCCGACAAGCGGCTTGCAGCGTCGCCCTATCTAGCGGGCGACGACTACAGCATCGCCGACATCGCGGCCTGGCCCTGGATGCGCTATCCCGACCGTCAGGGCGTCGACCGCGACGCCTTTCCCAACTTCAAGCGCTGGTTCGACGAGATCGCCGCGCGTCCTGCCGTGCAGCGCGGCGTCGAGGTTCTGGCCGAGCGCCAATCGGTCGGCCCGCTCGACGAGAAGACGCGCGACATCCTGTTCGGGGCGACCCAGTACCAGCGCCACTGAGGCGCCTCACGCGGTTGTGATGATCGCAGTTAGCCGGATCAGCGCCAGATCGCCTTGGGGTCGCGCAGCTCGCCGGGCGTGATCGCCCGGCAGTAGATGTCCTGGGTCCAGAGCTCTTTGCAGGCCTGGCCCGCTCGACCTTCTTTGAAGCCTACGAGCAGGGCGCTGTATTGCTGGCCGGCCTCGCGCCCGCGCCTCACCAGCGCGGTGCGGGTTCCGTTGGCCAGAGCACCGAGGGCGGCGCGGTTCTTCCTGATCACGCGCCGCGCCTCGGCCCGGTCGTGGAACGAGCCGAAGATCACGCCCCAGCCGGAGAGGCGTGCCGTCCCGCCCACGCCGGTTTGCCTCAGCTTGGCGACCGAGGCACCGGCCTCGAGCTTCTCCATGAAGCGCAAGGCGCGTTCGACGTAGACTTCGGTTTCCGGGAAGGGTGGGATGCGCCTGTCGTAGCGCAGCACCGCCTTCTCGCCGGCATTGTAGGCCGCGAGCACGAGCGGCAGATCCTCGAACTGAGACAGAAGATCGCGCAGGTAGCGCACGCCGCCGTCGATGTTCTGCGCCGGGTCCCAGGGATCGGCGACACCGTAGCGCCTGGCGGTCGCCGGCATGAGCTGCATGAGGCCCATGGCGCCCTTGTGCGACAGCGCCTTGGGGTCGTAGAGCGACTCCGCGAGGATCACGGCATGAACCAGCTCCACGCGCAGACCGTGCTGCTCTGCGATCCGGTCCGCGAGCGCCGGCAGGCCGGGTCGCGGCGTCGCCTTGCGGCGTGGCAGCGGGGCCTGCTTCAGCGTCGTGGCCAGCGCACCGCCCGAGAAGCGCGGCGCATCGCCCGCGCCCGTCAGGCTCGCCGGACTGGCCGCGTCGAGCGGCCCTGGCGACAGCCATAACACCAGCCCGAAGAGGCCCGCCAAACCCGTCGTGCACCTGAGCCCGGACATGCCTGCGCGTGCGCGCTGGCGGGCTCCGAACCTCATCATGAACCTTCTCCGGTGTCCCCGAAATGAGGGGCTTGGATGATCTGCGGATGGCCCCTGCGCTGCCCCTTGTCTGCGGCGCTTTGCGAGAGGGCGCTCCGATGGCCGACGATCGGCTCTAATGTGCCCTACATAATGCGTGTGTCGCGTGATGAACATCACACAATCGTGGTTTCTTCGGATTCGAGCGGATCTCGAAGCCCAATTCGCGTTCCGGACGAGGCGAAGGCGAAGTGCTTCCCGAAATGCGTCTCTTGGCCGATAATTCACCTTGGCCGCCGCATCGGTATCTTGCAGCCCAAGGAGGAGCGCGACGTGATGCTCACGTCCCTTCAGCAAAGGCAGTTTGAAGAGGACGGGCTCTTGCTGCTGCCGGACCTGTTTACGGCAGGGGAAGTTGCCCGTCTGCGCGCCGAGCTGCCGGCGCTCTTCGCCCAGGACCATCCAGGCAACATCCGCGAGCGCGATAGCGGCGAGGTGCGCACGGCCATGGGCCTGCACCTGCGCAGCGAGTCCTTCGGCCGGCTCGTGCGCCATCCGCGCCTGCTCGAGGCCGCCCAGCAGCTCCGCGGCGACGCGCTCTACGTCCAGCAGGTCAAGGTCAACGTCAAGGCCGCCTTCGAGGGCGAGCAGTGGCAATGGCACTACGACTTCGCCACGCACCATGCCGAGGACGGCGTGCCGGCGCCGCTCGCCCTCAACCTCCACGTCTTTCTCGACGACGTCTCCGAATTCAACGGGCCGCTCTACTTCATCCCCGGCTCGCACAAGAGGACCAGCCCGACCGCGACGCTGGATACCGAGACCACCTCTTACCCGCTCTGGGTCGTCGGCCGCGACAGCGTGAAAGCCATGGCCGCCGAGCGGGGCCTGGTCTCGGCCACGGGCCGCGCCGGCACCGCGCTGATCTTCGGCGACGCGATGCTCCATGCCTCGCCGGCCAATATCTCGCCCTGGGACCGCGCGATCTTCTCGGTGATCCTCAACCCGGTCTCCAACGCGCTGACCCGCCACACCCGGCCGGACTACAAGCACCACCGCGATCTGACCCCGATCACCGCGCTCGACGACGACTGCCTCTTGCAGGTCGCCGGCGCGGCCTGACGGCAAGCCCGCCGCCGGGACGCTCCACTTTGTCAGGCGACATTGACCGGCTTGGCTTTCGCGCCATGCCCCGCTAATCCTGCCCCATGACCGACCGTTCGAGCCTCAAGCCGGAGACCTTGGCGGCCCACGGCCTCTATCCCGGCGACCCCGTCACCGGCGCCGTGATTCCCCCGGTCCAGCCGGCCACGACCTTCGCCCGCGACGAGCGCTATGCCCTCCTGCAGGAAGGCATGAGCTACGCGCGCGACGCCAACCCGACATACCTGCCGGCCGAGGGCCTGCTGGCCCGCCTCGAGGGCGGCGAGGCGGCGCTGGTCTTCAGCTCCGGCAATGCCGCGGCCTCGACGGTGATCCAGTCCCTGGAGCCGGGCGACCGCGTGGTCGCGCCCAAGGTCATGTACTGGGGCCTGCGCGGGCGCTTCGGCGACTTCGCGAGCCGCTGGGGCCTCGACTTCGCGCTCTTCGACGCCCACGAGCCCGATGGCCTCGCCCGCGCGATCGAGGGCGGCCGCACGCGCCTGGTCTGGATCGAGACGCCGAGCAACCCGACCTGGGACGTGATCGACATCGCCGCCGCGGCCGCGCTCGCCCACGCGGCCGGCGCGCGCCTGGCCGTCGACTCCACGGTGGCGACGCCGGTCCTGTCCCGCCCCTTGGAGCATGGTGCCGATCTGGTCATGCACTCGGCCACCAAGTATCTCAACGGCCACAGCGATGTGGTGGCGGGCGCCTTGGCGACCGCAAGGCGCGACGAATTCTGGCAGCGGATCGAGACCAACCGGGCCGGCGGCGGGGCGATCCTCGGCTCCTTCGAGGCCTGGCTGCTGCAGCGCGGCCTGCGCACGCTCTACCTGCGGGTCGGCCGGGCCTGCGAGAGCGCGCTGGCCATCGCCCGGCACTTCGACGGCGATCCCAGGCTTTCCGCGGTGCTTTATCCTGGACTGCCGAGCCATCCCGGCCACGCGGTCGCGGCGCGCCAGATGAGCGGCGGCTTCGGCGGCATGCTCTCGCTCCGCGTCGCCGGCGGGGCCGGCCCGGCGCTGGCGACGGCCAAGGCCTGCCGCCTGTTCCTGCGCGCGACCTCCCTGGGCGGGGTCGAGAGCCTGATCGAGCATCGCGCGACCATCGAGGGGCCGGGCAGCCCGATCCCCGAGGACTTGCTGCGCCTGTCGATCGGCATCGAGCACCCCGACGACCTGATCGCCGACCTGGACCAGGCCCTGCCGCGTGCCTAGATCAGACAACGGCCCCGCAGCCTCTGCCGGCCGGGACGAGGGAGGGGGCCCGCCAGTCATGCCAATCGATCTCTATACCTGGAAGACGCCGAACGGCCGCAAGGTCTCGATCATGCTCGAGGAGCTCGCGCTGCCCTACGAGACGCACACGGTGAACATCGGCCAGGACGAGCAGTTCGCGCCGGATTTCCTGGCCATCAGTCCGAACAACAAGATCCCGGCCATCGTCGATCCCGAGGGGCCCGACGGCGCGCCGATCTCGCTGTTCGAGACCGGCGCGATCCTGCTCTACCTGGCCGAGAAGACCGGCCGCTTCATGCCGCGGGAGACGCGGGCGCGCCAGCTCGCCAACCAGTGGCTGATGTGGCAGATGGGCGGCTTCGGCCCCATGCTGGGCCAGGCGCATCACTTCCGGCGCTTCGCCAAGGAGCAGGTGCCTTATGCCATCGAGCGCTACACCAACGAGACCCGGCGGCTTTACGGCGTGCTCGACCGGCGTCTGGGCGAGGCGGACTATCTGGCCGGCGAGGACTACTCGGTGGCCGACATCGCCACTTATCCCTGGGCGGCGCGGCACGAGTGGCATGGCATGGACTTGGCCGACTTCCCCAACGTCAAGCGCTGGTACGACGCGATCGGCGCACGCCCCGCGGTGGAGCGGGGTATGGCGGTGCCGGCCTGAAGCTCCGGACCGCCGCTAGGCCGGCCGGCTCCGAAACCGGAGCGGGCCGGGACAGACGCTAGTGCGCGGCGCGGGGCCGGCCGCGGCCGCGCTTGGTCAGGCCGAGCACCGGGGCGCCGGCCGGCTGCACCGGTCCCGACAGCGACTGCAGCTCGTTCAAGCAGTGCTCGAGATTGGCCTGCTCGCGGGCGTCCTCGCGGTCAAAGACCTCCAGGCAGCTAAGCTTGATCTCGACGAGATCGATCAATGTCTCGAGAGAGCGCTGGGAAAGTGCCATGTGTCGACCCCCGATGGCATCAAATATCCATCCAGAGTGGGCGTTCATATTTAACATAGCATGAATCACGAAGCCGCCTGCCGGCCCCGATTTTTCCGCTTTAACAATACTTTAACGCGACTTCCTCGGTTCCGCCGAAGACTGGCCGAGGCCCGCAGCAGGGCGTCTGCGCATGGCAGCCGGCGCCCTACGGACCGGCCCCCAGCGCCGCGCCGTTGACGGGGCGCCCGGCGAAGGTTAGAACGCCTCGCCGCAAACGTCGTGTTTGAACGCCGCTCTTGCGGAGGGGTGGCCGAGTGGCTGAAGGCGACGGTTTGCTAAACCGTTATACTGGGAAACCGGTATCGTGGGTTCGAATCCCATCCCCTCCGCCATTCCCAGTATTAACAACAGCTTAGCAAACATCCGCCTGGCTCCTCGCTCTGGCCGGCCCGTCAAACCGTCGCCACTGTGACGGTTTTTGTGCCACCCCCTTCGAGATCTTAGCCTCGGCCGGGGTCAGATAGTCCAGATAAATCTTGGTGGTCTTGATCGACGTGTGGCCGAGGTTTTGCTGTAGGTCGTAGATGTAGCCGCCCTCGCGCAGGTAGTCGACCGGATCGGGGCGTACCCGGCCCCGACCTACGACGCACCGCCCTGGCAGGGCGAGGCCCTCGGGGGCAAAACCCTGCTGCTCTACTGCGAGCAGGGCTTCGGGGACACGATCTGGGCGAGCCGCTTTATCCCGGCGCTTAAGGGCCTCGGCGCGACCGTGATCCTGGAATGCCATCCGCGGCTCACGCGGCTGTTCTCCGCTTTGCCCGGAGTCGATCGCCTGGTGCCGCCCGGATCGCTCACAGCGGGCTTCGACCACCACTGCTCGCTGATGTCCTTGCCGGGCCGGCTCGACGTCATGCTGGACAACCCGGCACCGCCCTCGCGCCTCACCATTCCCGAAGCCGCGCGCCGCAAAGCCGCCGCCACCCTGGCGACGGCGAGGTCTTCCTTCAACGTCGGGATCGTCTGGTCGGGCAGCGCTACCTACAAGCACAACGCCAAGCGCACGATCGCGGCCAAGCGATTCCTGCCCTTGGCCCGGATCCCGGGGGTACGGCTCTACAGCCTCTACAAAGGCCCCCTAGAGGACGA
>JAKSDN010001419.1 GCA_022360075.1 Kiloniellales bacterium
ATCCCGCGCGTCGGCGCCGTCGATCGTGACCAGCGGCAGCGCGCGCAGCTCCTCGCGGGCCCCCGCGCGCCCGTCGGCTTCCTCCGCGACGACCAGCGGGCCGGCGGCCTCGGCCTCGGCGAGGGCTTTCGGCGGGAAGGCGCTGGGGATGTCGTGCTCGTGAATCGAGATCAGGCTGAGGGTCTTGGCCTCGCCGAGCCTGCCCAGGCGCTCGACCACCCTCACCGGCCGCAGGCCGAGGCCGGCGCGTTCCTGCGGCTTGAGCTCGGCAAGCAGCAGCTCGCCTTTCTCGGCCCCGGCGGCGTCCGCGCGACGCAGGATGTAGTCGCGCTTGGCGCGGCGATCGGTCGGCCGCAGGCGGCCGCCCTCTGCGTCCGGGTCGTAAACGCCGAGAACCTGGCGGGGCGCGGCGCCCAGCACGCGAATGATGCGCGCCTCATAGACGCTCTCCTCGATCGGGCTCAGCCGCGCCAGGACCCGGTCCCCGGCCGTGAGGGCAGGGCGGCCGCGCCGCTCCGGCGCGAGGTAGATCGTCGGTGGTGTCGTCTCCGCCGGCCAGCCCGCCGGCCGGGCCAGCAGCTCCCCGTCGGCGTTGCTGCCGGCCACCTCCAGAACTTGGACCTTAGGGAGCCGCTCCGCCGTATTGAAGCGGCGCCTCGTGTCGCGGCCGATCAAACCCTCGGCCGCAAGCTCTCTCAGCAGAGCCTTGAGCGCAGGCTGGTCGGCGCGGCGCAGGTGGAAGGCGCGCGCGATTTCCTTGCGGTCTGAGGAATCCGGATTGTCCCTGATGAAATCCAGGACCGCCTGCTTGCTGGGAAAGGGCCGGTCCTTGGGTGAAGGCTTGGCCAAGAAGGCAAGTTCCTCAGGTGCCGGAGTCCGAAGCCGGCTCCGCGGTTCCGTTCGACTTGGCCTTGGCTTTCGTGGCCCGAGACTTGGTGGTGGCCGACTTCGTGGTGGCCTTGGTCTTGCGGCCGGTCGACTTGGTCTTGGCCTTCGACTTGCCGGATGCGCCGGTGGCCTTCTTGGGCTTGGCCGCCTTCTTGCTCTTGGCCTTCTCGGCCTGCGCGGCCAGCAGCTCCACCGCGCGCGCCAAGGTCAATTGATCGGGCTCGATGTCCTTGGGCAGAGTCGCGTTGAGGCGTCCGTGCTTGACGTAGGGCCCGTAGCGGCCGTCATGCAGGGTGATCGGCTTGCCGTCGGCCGGATGCTCGCCGACCGGCTTGCCGGAGGGCGCGCGGCCGCGGGACTTGGCCTCGGCGAGCAGCGAGACCGCCCGGTTGAGGCCGATGGTCAGCACGTCGTCGTCCTTCAGCGAGCAATAGGTTCCGCCGTGCCGGATATAAGGGCCGTAGCGGCCGATCCCGGCGGAGATGGCGTTGCCGGTCTCCGGATGCTTGCCGACCTCGCGGGGCAGGGCCAGCAGGGCCAGAGCCTGCGCGAGCGTCACCTCGTTCGGTGTCAGCTCCTTGGGCAGCGAGATGCGCTTCGGCTTTTCGCCGTCGGCGCCTTCGCCGAGCTGCAGGTAGAACCCGAAGGGGCCCTTGCGCAAGCTGACCGGCTCGCTGGTCTGCGGGTCGCGGCCCAGCTCCTTCGGTCCGGCGAAGTCGGCTTCGCCCGGCTCGCCGCCGTTCGCCGCTGCCGCGAGGGAGCGGGTGAAGCGGCACTCTGGATAGTTCGAGCAGCCGATGAAGCCGCCGGTCCGGCCGATCTTGAGGCCCAGGCGGCCGTCGCCGCAGGCCGGGCAGGCGCGCGGATTGTGCTCCGGCCGCTCCGGATCGTGGGGGAAGAAGTGCGGGCCGAGATCCTCGTCCAGCGCGTCTATGACCTCGGCGATGCGCAGGCCCTTGGTCTCCTCCACCGCTTGGTGGAAGGCCTCCCAGAACTGTTGCAGGACCTGCTTCCAGTTCTTCTGGCCGTCGGAGACGAGATCGAGCTGGGTCTCCAGGTCGGCGGTGAAGTTGTACTCGACATAGCGTTTGAAGAAGCTCGAGAGGAAGGCCGTCACCATGCGGCCGCGATCCTCGGGGATGAAACGGCGCTTCTCCAATCGAACGTAGTCGCGGTCTTGCAGGACCTGGAGGATCGAGGCATAGGTCGAGGGCCGGCCGATGCCGAGTTCCTCCATCTTCTTGACCAGGCTGGCCTCGCTGTAGCGCGGCGGCGGCTGCGTGAAGTGCTGCTCCGCCGACACGGCCTTACGGGTCAACGCCTCGCCCTCGTTGAGATTCGGCAGCCGGCGCTCGCCTTCCTCGGCGGCCTCGCCGTTGGCCTCCTTGGGGTCGTCGCGGCCCTCCTGATAGAGCGCCAGGAAGCCGTCGAAGCGGATGACGGAGCCGTTGGCCCGGAGCTGGGCCGCGGCGCCGTCGACCGCGATGTCGACGCTGACCTGATCGAGCTCGGCGCTGGCCATCTGGCTCGCCACCATGCGTGTCCAGATCAGGTCGTAGAGTTTGAGGCCGTCGGGATCGACGAACTTGGCGACGTCGCGGGGGTGTCGCGTCAGATCGGTCGGCCGGATCGCTTCGTGCGCCTCCTGGGCGTTGCGGGCCTTGGTCTTGTACATCCGTGGCGCGTTCGGCAGATAGGGATCGCCGAAGCGGCCCGCGATCAGCTCGCGCGTCGACGTGATCGCCTCCGCGGCGACCTGGACGCCGTCGGTGCGCATGTAGGTGATCAGGCCCACGGTCTCGCCGCCGAGCTCGACGCCCTCGTAGAGCTTCTGGGCGATGCGCATGGTCCGCGTGGCCCCGAAGCCGAGCTTGCGCGAGGCTTCCTGCTGCAGAGTCGAGGTGGTGAAGGGCGGCTGCGGGTTGCGCTTCGCCTGCTTGCGCTCGACCTTGGCGACCTCGAAAGTCTGGGCGGCGCGCAGCTTGGCGCAGGCCGCCCCGGCCGCGGCCTGGTTCGGCAGGTCGAACTTTTCCAGCTTGCGGCCGTCCAGATGCGTCAGACGCGCGCTGAAGGGTGCCGCGGCGGCATTCAGCAAGTCCGCCTTGACCGTCCAATACTCCTGCGCCCGGAAGACCTCGATCTCGGCCTCGCGCTCGCAGACCAGGCGCAAGGCCACCGACTGCACCCGTCCGGCCGACTTGCTGCCGGGCAGCTTGCGCCAGAGCACGGGCGAGAGCGTGAAGCCGACGAGGTAGTCGAGCGCGCGGCGTGCGAGGTAGGCCTCGATCAGCTCCTTGTTGAGCTCGCGCGGATGCTCGAAGGCTTCCCGGACGGCGCGCTTGGTGATCTCGTTGAAGACTACGCGCTTGACCTCGACGCCTTCCAGCGCCTTGCGGGCGGCGAGCTCTTGCGCGATGTGCCAGGAAATGGCCTCGCCTTCGCGGTCCGGGTCGGTCGCGAGATAGAGTCGCTCGGCTTTCGCGATCGCCTGGGCGATCTCCTTGATGTGCTTTTCCGAGCCGTCGCTGACGCTCCAGCTCATCGCGAAGTCTTCGTCGGGCCGGACCGAGCCGTCCTTCGGCGGCAGGTCGCGCACATGGCCGAAGCTGGCCAGCACGCGGTAGTCGCTGCCCAGGTACTTGTTGATGGTCTTGGCCTTGGCCGGCGATTCGACGACGACGACGTTCATGGCTTCGGGTGTGAATCCCTATCTGGGTTACCGACTTGTCCTGCCGTCCCGACCCTGGGGCGGCCGTGGTTCTTCATGCTGGCGCTTCGCGGAGTTCGAGCGAGACTCGATTGCCCGGATGGCGTTGCAGGCGCCCGGCCAGCTCCAGCTCCAGCAGAACGCTGTTCACCACTGCCGGGGACAATTGGCATCGCCGAATCAGTTCGTCAACCATGACCGGGCTGACGGCGAGCAGCTCGAGGACCGCCGCGCGGGCCGGCTCGAGGCTCTGTTCATCGGCCGGAAAGCCGGTGTCGGGCGCCGTTTCAGGCGGCTGAGCCTTGTCGACCGTGGGCCGAAACATGCCGTCGAACACCGTCAATACATCCTCTGCCGTTTCCGTCAGGTGCGCCGATTCGCGCAGCAATGCGTTGCAGCCGCGCGCTCGCGGATCGAGCGGCGAGCCTGGCACGGCGAAGACCTCGCGGCCCTGGTCGAGGGCAAGCCGCGCGGTGATCAGCGATCCCGATCGCGGCGCCGCCTCGACCACCAGCACGCCCAGCGACAGGCCCGAGATCATGCGGTTGCGCCGGGGAAAATGCCGGGCTTGCGGCTCGATGCCGAGCGCCATCTCCGAGACGACCGCGCCGCGGGCGGCGATCTCGCCGTGAAGATCTTTATGCTCCGGAGGGTAAACGACATCTAAACCTCCGGCGACGACGGCCAGGGTCCCGCTCTCCAGGGCGCCGCGGTGGGCTGCCGCGTCGATCCCGCGCGCCAGGCCGGAGACCACCGTGAAGCCGCCGGCGCCGAGGTCGCGGGCCAGTGTCTCGGCTAGGCGCCGGCCGTTCGCCGAGGCGTTGCGGGCACCGACGACGGCGATGCAGCGGCGGCTCGGCAATGCCGCGTCGCCCAGAAGGCTGAGAAAGGGCGGCGCATCGGCGATCGCGGCCAGGGCCTCGGGGTAGTCGGGCGCACCGTGGAACAGCAGCGCGACGCCCTTGGCCTCGAAGGCCGCGAGCTCGTCCTCCGCCTGGGACTGTGGATAGAGCGCGAGCGGCCGCCGCCGGCCACCGCGACGGGCCAGCTCCGGCATGGCGGCCAGGGCCTCCAGGCCGGAGCCGAAGCGCTCGATCAGACGATGAAAGGTGATCGGCCCGACGTTTTCGCTGCGCGCCAGGCGCAGGCGCGCCAGCCGCTCCTCGGCCGAGAAGGCCTCCCTGCTTCGCCCGATCATGGCTCACCTTTGGCCGAGGTGGGGTCGTGCCGTCAAGCGTTGCCGGTCGGCCTGCGCTCGCCGCCACGGCCGATCTTGGGCTCTTCGCCCTTCAGGAGGCGGCGAATGTTGGTCTGATGCCGGACCCAGACGAGGGCGGCCACGATGGCCGCGAACTCGACCATCTGGAGGTCGCCGAGGAACCACCAGGCATAGCCCGGCGCGGCCAGCAACGCGAGTAGCGCCGCCAGGGAGGAGAAGCGAAACGCCGCCGCCACGGCGAGCCAAGTAAGGCAGCAGGCGATCCCGACCGGCCAGGCGATCGCCAGCAGCGTGCCCAGCGCGGTCGCCACCCCCTTGCCGCCCTTGAATCCGAGCCAGACCGGGTAGAGGTGACCGAGAAGGGCGCCGAGCCCGGCCATCAGCGCGGAATCCGGACCCCAGATCCCAGCGATCAGCACCGCGGCTGCGCCCTTGCCGCCGTCGAGCAACACCGTGGCGGCGGCCAGGCCCTTGCGGCCGGTCCGCAAGACATTCGTCGCGCCGATATTGCCCGAGCCGATCTTGCGCAGGTCGCCCAGGCCGGCGAGGCGGGTCAGCACCAGGCCGAAGGGAACCGAGCCCAGCAGATAGCCGCCGGCCAGCGCCGCCGCCAGATAGGGCCAGGCGAATTCCCAGGAGATCGGATCGGGCATGACGCTCTTTCAGAAGCCAGGCTTGAGTACCTGCTATCTTGTCATTGCCGGCCGCGACCGGGCAATCCATCGAGTCGGGCGGACTGCCGTCTGCGGGCAGGCGCTTGCTATCAGCGCTTTCGGGGCTGGGGACATTCGGTGGGTTACGCTTCGCTCACCCACCCTACGACGTTGAAGGCGGACTAGGGAGCGCGGCCACAATCCGCGAGATAGCGCGCGAAGGCACAGGCGAGCGAGGTCACCGGCATGTCCTCGGGGACCAGAACGAAAAGCTCCTTCTTGAGCCTGGCGCCGGTGATCGGCAAAGCGCGGAGCAGGCCGGCGCTGACCTGATCGCGCACCGCGCTCTCCAGGACGATCGAGACACCCATGCCGGCCTGCACGGCCTGCTTGACGGCTTCCGTGCTGCCCAGGG
>JAKSDN010000141.1 GCA_022360075.1 Kiloniellales bacterium
ACCGTGGTCGCGCCGACGCCGATCAGAACGGCGAAGAAGTGCACGTCCAGGCATTCGGCCGCACGCACGTTGATCGAGGTGAAGGTGCGCAGCATCTGCTGCACCAGGTGCGAGTGCACGGCGCCGGTGGCGAGGATCATCGGGATCGGCGCACGCCCCGAGCCGACGTTCTTGTCCGACAAGACCAGATGCTCGCAGCCGCCGCGCACCGCGTCCTCGGCCTCGCGCCGTATGCGCTCGATCGCCGCACGCAGGGCGCCGCTGCCCTCGGCGGGATCGAAGCTGCAGTCGAGGTCGAGCGCCGTCTCGCCCATGTAGTCGCGCATAGCCTCGAACTCGGCGTTCGAGAGCACCGGCGAATCGAGCTGCAACACCCGGCACTGCGCCTCGTCGGCATCGAGGATGTTGCCGAGGTTGCCGAGGCGGGTCTTGAGGGTCATGACCCGGCGCTCGCGCAGGCTGTCGATCGGCGGGTTGGTGACCTGGCTGAAGTTCTGGCGGAAGAAGTGATGCAGGCCGCGATAGCCGTCGGAAAGCACCGCCACCGGCGTGTCGTCGCCCATGGAGCCGACCGCCTCCTTGGCGTCCTCGACCATGGGATGGAGGATCAGCTCGAGCTCTTCCATGCTGAGGCCGACGGCGAGCTGGCGCCGGCGCAGCGCGTCGCGCTCGAACTCGACCGGCTCGCCGTGGTCGGGCCGGATCAAGTCGTCGATGTTCTTGATCTGGCGGGTCCAGGCGCCGTAGGGATGGGCCGCCGCCAGGCGGTCCTTGAGCTCCCGGTCGTGGTAGAGCCGGCCCTCCTCCAGGTCGACCGCGATCATCTGGCCGGGGCCGATGCGGCCCTTCTCGACCACCCGCGCCTCGTCGATGCGCACCATGCCGGTCTCCGAGCCCGCGAACAGCAGGCCGTCGGTGGTCACGGTGTAGCGCAGCGGCCGGAGCCCGTTGCGGTCCATGCCGGCCATGACCCAGCGCCCGCCGTAGCCGCAAACCGCCGCCGGCCCGTCCCAGGGCTCCATCACCGCGTTGCAGTAGGCGTAGAGGTCCTTGTGCGCCTGGGGCATGTCGCGCTCGTTCTCCCAGGCCTCGGGGATCATCATGACCTTGGCCATGGGCAGGTCGCGGTCGGCGCGCACCATCAGCTCGACGACGGCGTCGAGCGCCGCCGAGTCCGAGCTGCCCGGGCGGATCACCGGCTTCAGCTCCTCGACATGGTCGCCGAAGAAATCGTGCGCCATGCGGCACTCGTGCGCGCGCATCCAGTTGCGGTTGCCCTTGAGCGTGTTGATCTCGCCGTTGTGGGCGAGCACGCGGAACGGCTGGGCCAGCCACCAGGTCGGGAAGGTGTTGGTCGAATAGCGCTGGTGGAAGATCGCGAAGTTGGAGACGAAGCGCTCGTCCAGCAAATCGGGATAGAAGTTGTCGAGCTGCTCGGCCAGGAACATGCCCTTGTAGATGATCGAGCGGCCGGACAGCGAGCAGATGTAGAAGTCCTTGATCGACTCGTCCTCGGCCGCCTTCTCGATGCGCCGGCGGATGACGTAGAGGTCGATCTCGAACTGCTGCGCCGTCGTGCCCGGATTGTTGGCGATCATGATCTGCTCGATCTCGGGACGCGTCGCGTTAGCCTTCTCGCCGACCACCTCGGTGTTCACCGGCACCTGGCGCCAGCCGTGGATGGTGTAGCCGTAGTTCAGGATCTCGCGCTCGACCAGGACGCGGCAGCGCTCCTGCGCGGCGAAATCGGTGCGCGGCAGGAAGATCATGCCGACGCCGATGCCTTCGCCGTGATCGGGCTCGTGGCCGGCGCGCGCGATCTGCTCGCGGAAGAAGTCGTGGGGGATCTGGACGTGGATGCCGGCGCCGTCGCCGGTCTTGCCATCCGCGTCGACCGCGCCGCGGTGCCAAACCGCTTTCAGCGCCTTGATGCCGGCCGCGACCACGCGCCGGCTCGGGCTGCCGTCGATCGAGGCGACGATGCCGACGCCGCAGGCGTCATGCTCGTCCGCCGGGTCGTAAAGGCCGTGCGCGGCCAGATGGGCGGCGTTCCTGCGCCACAGATCGATCTCGCGCATCGCGTCCCTCTTCGGGTTCTTTGTGGTTGTCATCTCAGCATTCCCACAAGCACTAAGGCCACGACGAGGATCTGTCCTCTGTGCCCACTGCCTTACTCCGCTGCTTCGACCAGCGATCAGATCGCCGGGGCTTTGAGCCCCCTTTCCTGCAGTTCAGGGATCAAGCCCTGAATCGCTTCAAGCGCGACCGCACCGCCCCAGGCCTCGCCGAGGCGGATGGACTCCTGTGTGATGACGGGTAGCTTTTCGATCGTCTTCTGCCCGACGGGCGTTCGGTAGAAGGCAATCACCTCGTCCAGCTCGGCGGCGGTGAAATGTCGCGCATAGAGCTCGGCCGAAAGCCCCTGGAACTCGGGAAGGCGCCGACGAAACTCCGGCATTATGTGCACTTCGACCAAACCTCGGATCGTATCCTCGTGACCTGGGTTCAACGTGGCGAGGAGCTGGATGATCTGCTGAGAGGTCGACTGCACTAACTGTTCGGCGATCGCTGCCATGCCCACTAAGTCCATCAGCTCTTGTGCTTTGGCTGCCGCGGCGTCCTTTTCGTCGGCGCGGGCGACGGAAGTTGCAAGACCGACAACAACGCAAACAACAAACGCTCTCAGCAAGACTTTGATCATGAGCTCCTGATCCTCGTTTCAAGCCGGATTTCGAAGGCGCCATCTAGCCCACTGCAAGCGGTTACTCCGCCGCCACGGCCGGCACCGGATCGCCCGCCGCCTTGGCCCGCAGGTACTTGTCGATCTGCGCGGCCGCGTCGCGGCCGTCGCGGATGCCCCAGACCACGAGGGAGGCGCCGCGCACGATGTCGCCGGCGGCGAAAACGCCGTCGAGGCTGGTCATGAGCGTGCGGAAGTCGGTCTTCAGCGTGCCCCAGCGCGTGACCTCGAGCTTCGGCGAGCCGAACAGCGTCGGCAGGTCCTCGGGATCGAAGCCGAGCGCCTTGATCACGATGTCGGCCTCGACGTTGAAGCTGGAGCCCTCGATGAGCTGCGGGGTCTGGCGCCCGGTGGCATCGGGGATGCCGAGATGCACGCGCGCGGCGCGCACCGCCTCGACCTTGCCGTTGCCGAGCAGGGCCTCGGGCGCGGCGAGCCAGACGAACTCGACACCCTCCTCCTCGGCATGCTTCACCTCGCGTTGCGAGCCCGGCATGTTCTGGCGGTCGCGGCGGTAGAGGCAGCGCACCGAGGTCGCGCCCTGGCGCACGGCGGTGCGCACGCAGTCCATGGCCGTATCGCCGCCGCCGATCACCACCACGTCCTTGCCGTCGGCGTCGAGCGTGCCGTCGTCGAAGCGCGGCACGGCATCGCCCAGGCCCTTGCGGTTCGAGGCGGTCAGATAGTCCATGGCGGGAAAAACGTTCTCCAGGCCGATGCCCGGGCACTTGATGTCGCGCGCCTCGTAGACACCGGTCGCGATCAGCACGGCGTCGTGCTTGCCGCGCAGCTCCTCCAGGGAGATGTCGCGGCCGACCTCGGTGTTGAGGTGATATCGGACGCCGGACTCCTCGACCAACTTGGCGCGCCGCGCGACGACCTCCTTCTCGAGCTTGAAATTGGGAATGCCGTAGATCAGCAGGCCGCCGATTCGGTCATAGCGGTCGTAGACCTCGACCTGATAGCCCTTGCGGCGCAGCTCCTCCGCCGCGGCGAGTCCGGCCGGCCCGGCGCCGACGATGCCGACCGAAAACTCGAGCTCGCGCGGCGGTCTGACCGGCTTGACCCAGCCCTTCTCCCAAGCGGTGTCCGTGATGTACTTCTCGACCGAGCCGATGGTGACCGTGCCGTGGCCGGCCTGCTCGATCACGCAGTTGCCCTCGCAAAGCCGGTCCTGGGGGCAGATCCGGCCGCAGATCTCCGGGAAGTTGTTGGTCGCCTGGCTGACCTCGTAGGCCTCCTCGAGCCGGCCCTCGGCGGTCAGCATCAGCCAGTCCGGGATGTTGTTGTGCACCGGGCAGTGGACCTGGCAGAAGGGCACGCCGCACTGCGAGCAGCGGCCGGCCTGCTCGGCGGCCGCAGCGGGATCGTATTCCTGGTAGATCTCGTCGAAGTCCTCGCGCCGCCGCTCGGAGTCGCGCTTCTCGGGCATGCGTTGCTCGATATCGACAAACTTGAGCATCCGATTGGTCATGGCAGCACGTCTCTCCAACTTTCCGAACTTCCGCCAGCAGCGGCGCTGAGCCTTGTCCCGGCCCGTCCCTTTACCGGCCCCGTCCTAGAACCGGTTTGCTTTTCCCCCAGAATCTCCGGAGCCGCGCCTGGCGCGACGCATTTTCTATACGCGACAAGCGGACAAAGAGCGAGAAGAATCCGACAGAAAGGTCAAATATACTGACTTAATGATGCGCGGCCGATCTAGCGCGCCGCGCTTCGGTGAATTTCAGAAAGTTTCTGACAAATCAATAGTACCGTATTGGTACTATTCGCACACGAGGAGTCGGGCGGCCTGCCCGACGGCCGGGAGCTGTCGCCGGCTGCACCTAGGCCGCGAGAGATTTTCGCGCGCACCTTTAAGGCTTCCTTGTTATAGAGGGCGGCGAAGTCATCCCGACAGCGTTTCGAATTGAACCCCTGAGGCGATCGCGAGGCCCTCGTGCCGCTGCTTACTCTCGTCATCCTGGCTGCCGTACAGGGTGTTACCGAATTCCTGCCGATCAGCTCGTCCGGTCACCTCGAGCTGACCTGGCGCGTCATGGGCGACCCGAACCTCTCCGAAAACCCCGGCCTCGCGCCCGATAGCGAGCGCCTGATCCTCTTCGTCGCCGTGCATCTCGGCACGCTCTTCGCCGTAGCGCTCTATTTCTGGCGCGATGTCGCCGCCTTGATCGGCGGTGGCCTGCGCTTGCTGATCGGACGCGGCGGGCCGGCGGCGCGCCTCGCCGGCTGCATCGTCGTCGGCAGCCTGCCGCTGGCCGCCGCCGGGTTCTTACTCAAGGACGTCCTGCTGGAGAGCCTTTACAACCTGCAGGTGATCGCCTGGGCGACCATCGGATTTGCCGTGCTGCTGTACCTCGGCGACCGGCTCGGCATGACCGTGCGCAAGGTCGACCATCTGACCTTGGGCGGGGCCTTCGTCCTCGGCCTGGCCCAAGCGCTCGCGCTGATTCCCGGCACCAGCCGCTCCGGCATCACCATGACCGCCGCCCGCTTCTTCGGCTTCGAGCGGGCCGAGGCGGCCCGCATCTCGCTGCTGCTGGCGATTCCGGCGATCTTGGGGGCGAGCCTGCTCGGCGGCCTCGAGCTCTACGAGACCGGCAACCTGCGCCTTGGCCGTGATGCCGGTCTGGCAGCGGCCCTCGCCTTCGGCACGGCGCTGATCGCCATCGCCCTGATGATGGCCTGGCTGCGCCGGGCGAGCTTCACGCCCTTCGTGATCTATCGCTTGGGCCTCGGTGCTGTCCTGCTTTGGTGGGCCTATCAGGAGCAGATCACGCTCGCCCTCGGCTTGTAGACGAAAGTCAGGCAGCTTCCGGCGTGCTGTAGCGGCCACCCGGACGATAGCGGTCCAAGTAAGTCGGCACGATCAGTTCGGCCGCGGTCGGCTTGATGCCCAGATCGGCCAGGGTCAAGGCGTCCTCGGCGACCACGTTGTCGTGGCGCAGCAGGCGCACCTGATCGCGCGTGAGCGGCGGCACCGGCAAGTTCTGCAGCACCGCGCCCTGGATCTCGGCGAGGGCGAAGGGCAGCGGCACGAGCAGGCGGCGCCGGCCGATCTCCTTCAGCAACAGCTCCAGCAAGGCCTTGAAGCTGTAGACCTTCGGGCCGCCGAGCTCATAAATCTTGCCGCGACAGGCCGGATCTTCCAGGCAGGCAGCGATAGCGTCGGCGACGTCACCGACGTAGACCGGCTGAAAACGCGTCTTCCCGCCGCCGATCAGGGGCAGGACGGGCGAGATCTGGGCAATTGCCGCGAACAGATTGAAGAAGCCGTCCTCGGCGCCGAAGACGATGCTCGGGCGCAGAATCACGGCGTCGGGAAAAGCCTCGCGCACGGCCTGCTCGCCGGCGCCCTTGGAGCGGGCGTAGTCGGCCTCGGCCTGCGGATCGGCACCGATCGCGGAGATCTGGGCAAGATCGCCGACACCCGCCTCGGCCGCGATCTCGGCAATCGCCTTGGCGCCCTGATAGTGCACCGACTCGAAGCTCTGGCGGCCCCGCTCGTAGAGCAGGCCGACGAGATTGACCACCGCGTCCGCGCCCTCGATCGCCGCGCGCAGCGTGTCACGCTCTTGCAAGGCCGCAGCCATGGGCGTGACTTGCCCGACGTTGCCCAAGGGCTTGAGGAATCGGGCCGAGCTGGCGTGGCGCACGGCAACCCGAATCAACCAGCCCCGCTGCGCCAGACGCTGAACGAGATAGCGACCGATGAACCCGGAGCCACCGAAGATCGTGACCAACCGCGCTGCCATGCCATGTCCCTCGAGAAGCTAGAGACCAGCCGCCCTGACCCCTTCCTTGCCCCGGGAGCCTGGGCGCCGCCAATCTAGAACCCGGTTATACAACGCCGCGCGGTCATTTCGACATGCGAAATTGCAGGCGGCCTGGGGACAGGTGGCGCGGGGTGATCGCTTGACAGCCCCGGCGGCCTGACGAGAATGCCGGCCTCTACGCAACCGGCCATTGCTCTGGAACCGGGGGTGCCCTCGGTGCGACGGCCGCGGGCCTCGCCGCGAGACCGCAAACGTGAAGCTACACCTGCACAAGAACGACCTGCCCGCCGGGCTCGACCTCGGAGACTGCGTGGCGGTCGATACCGAGACGATGGGCCTGCATGTTGGGCGCGACCGGCTCTGCCTCATGCAGCTCTCCGCCGGCGACGGCGTGTGTCACCTCGTCCAGTTCCTGGATCCTTCCTTCGAGGCCCCCAATCTGGTCGCCCTGCTCGGCGATCCCGAAGTCCGCAAGCTGTTTCACTTCGCGCGCTTCGACCTCGCGGTCATTAATCACCACCTAGGCGTGACCTGCGCACCGGTCTACTGCACGAAGATCGCCTCGAAGCTCGTGCGCACCTTCACGGACAAGCACGGCCTGAAGGATCTCTGCCGCGACCTGCTGGGGGTCGACATCTCAAAGCAACAGCAGTCCTCGGACTGGGGCGCCCCAGAGCTGACCGAAGAGCAATTGCGCTATGCTGCCAGCGACGTCCTGCACCTCCACGGCCTGCGCGAAAAACTGGACGCCATGTTGGCGCGCGAAGGCCGCAGCGCCCTGGCGGAGGCCTGCTTCGACTTCCTGCCGATGCGTGCCGCGCTCGACGTTGCCGGCTGGTCCGAGGAGGATATCTTCGCCCATTAGAGCGTAGTACCGTCGAGCCAGGCAGATTGGAGTAAAGCCACCGACGGCCAAACCGTTATCCATTCGCTCAAGCGGTTCGGGCGGCAAGTTAGACCGTCGGCTTTGCGCCGGTTGGATAGTCCATTAAAATAGCTATGTATTTCACTGTCGTGTGACCGCAAATCGAGGGGGACGAGGGCAGATGGCCGGGAAAGCCGCGACGCCGCAGATGACGCCGCAGATCGAGAGTGCCCCGGACAACGCCGACCTGGAGGCCGGGCGGCGGGTCTTGCGTATGGAGTCGGAAAGCCTGGTCGCGCTGGAGCGCTCCCTGGGCGCGGATTTCGTCGAGGCGGTCAGCCGGCTTGCCGCGGTGAAAGGGCGCATCATCGTCTCCGGCATGGGCAAGAGCGGCCACATTGCCCGCAAGATCGCCGCGACCCTGGCCTCGACCGGCAGCCCGGCGCAGTTCGTCCATCCCGGCGAAGCGAGCCATGGCGACCTGGGCATGATCACGGTCGAAGATGCGGTCATCGCCCTGTCCAACTCGGGCAATACGACCGAGCTCAACGACTTGATCGCCTATGCCCGCCGCTTCTCCATTCCGCTGATCGCGATCACCAGCAAAGCCAAGTCGGCGCTCGCCGAGCAGGCCAATGTCACCTTGATCCTGCCCTCGAGCCCGGAGGCCTGCCCCATGGGCCTCGCGCCGACCACCTCGACCACCATGATGCTGGGATTGGGCGACGCCCTCGCGATCGCCCTGCTCGAGCGCAAGGGCTTTTCCATGCAGGACTTTCAGGTACTGCACCCCGGCGGCAGCCTGGGCAGCAAGTTGCTGCGGGTCGCCGACATCATGCACGGGCCACAGGAGCTGCCGCTTTGCCGGCCCGAAACGCCGATGGCCGAGGCCATCTTGATCATGACCAACGGGCGCTTCGGCAGCGTCGGAATCGTCGACGAGGGCGGCGATCTGATCGGCATCATCACCGATGGCGACCTGCGCCGCCATATGTCGAGCGACCTCCTGCAGAACACCGCCGGCAAGATCATGACGCCGGGGCCCAAGAAGACCATCCGTCCGCAGGCCTTGGCGGCGGAGGCCGTGGGCCTTATGAACCTGATGGACAAGAACCTGCCCCGGACCACCTGCCTTTTCGTGATCGAGGACCGGAGCGACGGCAAGGTCCGGCCGGTGGGGATCGTTCATATCCACGATTGCTTGCGGGCCGGGGTTAGCTAAGGGGCTTCATGGTGACGGTGCGGACACTAGGGCTGGGTTCGCAGCCCGCCGAAGCTCTGCCCAGGGCAGGAGCCGCCTCCGCACCGCCCGCACAGCAGAGCGAGCCGCCGCGCTTTTCCGGCAACAACCGCTACAGCTTCTTCGTCGTGTTGCTCAAGGTGTTGCTGCCGGCGACGGCGGCGGCGCTGCTGCTCCTGTTGATCGCCTGGCCGCAGATCACGCCCGGCGACAGCGCTTTTCGGATCGGCGTGGAGCGTCTCTCGCTCGATCAGGCCGAGAGCCTGAGCATGCTGAACCCGCGCTATGACGGCCTCGACGAGAACAACCGGCCCTTCTCCGTGACCGCCGATCTGGCGACTCAAGCCACCGGCGATGCCGACATCGTCGATCTGGAGCTGCCCAAAGCCGACATGACCCTGGACGACGGCACCTGGCTCGCCGTGATGGCCAAGTCGGGGCGCTACTACCGCGAAGCCGAGACCGTCGATCTGACCGGCGACGTCGTGCTCTTTCACGACGATGGCTTCGAGGTGCGCACCGAGTTCGCCCACGTCGACCTGCGCGGCGGCCGCGCCGAGGGCGATGAGGCCGTCGAAGGCCAGGGCCCGACCGGCACGCTGAACTCCGAGGGCTTTCGCATCGAGAACAAGGGCGAGCGGATCTTCTTCACGGGCAAGAGCCGGATGATCATGTATCGGGATCCGCAATGAGGCCCTGGCCGGCACTCGTCGCTCACCTGGCCCGGAGCGGCGCGGCCGCCGCCCTGCTCGGAACCTGGCTCGCCGCAAGCCCGGCGGCGGCGCAGAGCTTCGGGGGCCAGAGCGGCAGCGACGAGCCGCTGGAGATCAACGCCGACGAAGGCATCGAGTGGCGGCGCGACACCAATCAGTACATCGCGCGCGGCAATGCGCGTGCCGCCCAGGGCGATATGGAGGTTTTCGCCGATGTCCTGACCGCTTTCTACCGTCCGAATCAGAACGGCGACAACGAGATCTATCAGATCCATGCCGACGGCAACGTCCGCGTCGTCACGCCGAAGGAACGGGTCTTCGCCGAGCGGGGCCGCTACGACGTCGACAAGGGCGTCATGGTCATGACCGGCAACAACCTGAGGATGGAAGCGGGTCCGGACGTCATCACCGCCCGCGACACCCTGGAGTACTGGGAAAAGCGCAAGATCGCGGTCGCCCGCGGCGATGCGGTGGCGACCCGCGAGGACAAGCGTCTGCGGGCCGACCTGCTCACCGCTTATCTCACCGAGGGTGCCGAAGGCGATCTCGAAATCGAGCGCGTCGATGCGGATGGTAACGTGGAGGTCTCCTCACCGACAGAATTCGTACGCGGGAACAAGGCCATCTATTATGTTAAGAAGGAGTTCGCGACGCTCAACGGCAACGTCCGGGTCACGCAGGGGGAGAACCAGATGAACGGCGAGTACGCGGAGGTCGATCTGGCCAGCGGCGTCAGCCGGCTGTTGAGCGCCGCCCCGGGAAGCCGGGAGCGTGACCGGGTGCGCGGCCTGATCATCCCGCAGCGCAAGCCGGACGCAGGAAGCGGTTCTTAGGATTTCGACGGCGGGCCAGGATGACCGACGATCAGAAGAGCTCAGATCAATCGCCGCGGCAAAGAGCGGACGGACAGGATGGGCCGGCACTCGTCGCCGACAACGTCGGTCTTGCCGCGACCAATATCGGCAAGTCCTTCAAGAAGCGCCCGGTCCTGCGCGGCGTCTCGCTGGCGCTCCAGCGCGGCGAGGCGGTTGGCCTGCTTGGCCCCAACGGGGCCGGCAAGACGACCTGCTTCTACATGATCACCGGGCTTCTGGCGCCCGACTACGGCTGGATCACGCTCGACGGCCACGACATCACCGACCTGCCCATGTACCGCCGGGCCCGCCTCGGCGTCGGCTACTTGCCTCAAGAGGCCTCGATCTTCCGCGGCCTGACGGTCGAGCAGAACATCCGCAGCGTCCTGGAGGTGGTCGAGCCGGTGCGCGACGCGCGCGAGACCCTGCTGAACGACCTGCTGGCCGAGTTCTCCATCACCCATTTGCGCCGGACACCGGCCTTGGCGCTGTCGGGCGGCGAGCGCCGCCGGGTCGAGATCGCTCGTGCCCTGGCCTCCCATCCGAGCTTTATCCTGCTCGACGAGCCGCTGGCCGGCATCGATCCGATCGCCGTCAACGACATCCGCGACCTCGTCTCCCATCTGAAGGATCGCGGCATCGGGGTCTTGATAACCGACCACAACGTCCGCGAAACGCTGGAGATCGTCGACCGCGCCTACATCATCCACGACGGCATGGTGTTGATGGAGGGCCGGCCTTCCGAGATCGTCTCGCATCAGGACGTCAGACGCGTTTACCTCGGCGAAACGTTTAGCCTTTAAGGCTCGCGGCCATGGCGGTTTCCCAGCGCCTCGAGGTCAGACAGACCCAGACTCTGGTCATGACGCCGCAGCTGCAGCAGGCGATCAAGCTGCTACAGCTATCGAACCTGGAGCTCGTCGACTACGTCGACCAGGAGCTCGAGCGCAACCCGCTTCTGGAGCGCGAGGAGGGCGGAGCGGAGAGTAGCGAGGCGGGCACGGCGGAAGCCGCCGAGCAAGCCGAGGCGGCTCCGGCGGCCGATCGGGACGAGAGCGCGCTGGACTTCACCGAGGCCGTGGGCCCGCCCGAAGAGCGCGATTCGCCGCTCGATACCGACTACGACAACATCTACGACAATACGCCATCGGACGACTGGAGCCGCTCTGTCGGTAGCGGTCCGAGCGGCGCGGGCTCGGCCAACGGAGCGCTCGACGACGGCGGCTTCGATATCGACCAGCGGCTCTCAGACAGCCCGACGCTGCGCGACCACCTGCTCAATCAGCTCCAGCTCGAGTTGACCGATCCCGTGGACCGCATGATCGGCGTCCATCTGATCGACCTGCTCGACGAGTCCGGCTACCTCTCGGCCGGATTGGAGACCGTCGCGGAGCTGCTGGGCTGTGACCTGGCGCGCGTCGAGGCCACCTTGAAACGGATGCAGTCCTTCGATCCGACCGGCATCCTGGCGCGCGATCTGAAGGAGTGCCTCGCCCTCCAGCTCGCCGAGCGCAATCGGCTCGACCCGGCCATGGCCGCGCTGCTCGATCACCTTGAGCTCTTGGCCAACCGCGACCTCGCCAAGCTGAAGCGGCTGTGCGGCGTCGACGACGAAGATCTGGTCGAGATGGTGGCGGAGATCCGCGCCCTCGATCCCAAGCCCGCCCTGGCCTTCGATTCGCGCGTGGCCGAGCCGATCGTCCCCGACGTGCTGATGCGGGCGGCGCCGAAGGGCGGCTGGCTCATCGAGCTGAACAGCGAGACCCTGCCGCGGGTTCTGATCAACCGGCACTACTACGCCAGGCTGACGAAGGAAGCTCGAAACCAGACCGAGAAGGACTACATCAGCGAACGCTTCCAGTCGGCCAACTGGCTGGTCAAGTCGCTGCACCAGCGGGCGACCACGATCCTCAAGGTCGCGACCGAGATCGCCAAGCTGCAGGACGCCTTTTTCCGCCAAGGCGTACAGCACCTGCGCCCCCTGACGCTGCGTGACGTCGCCGAGGCGATCGAGATGCACGAATCGACCGTCAGTCGCGTCACCTCGAACAAGTTCATCGCGACGCCGCGCGGCACCTACGAGCTCAAGTACTTCTTCACCGCCGCCATCGCCGGGGTCGACGGCGAGGCCCATTCCGCCGAGGCCGTGCGTCACCGCATCAAGGCGCTGATCGACGAGGAAGCGCCGAAGGCCATCCTTTCGGACGACGGCATCGTGTCAAAATTGCGCGCCGACGGCATCGAGATCGCCCGGCGAACGGTCGCCAAGTATCGCGAGGCTATGCGCATACCCTCCTCGGTCGAGCGTCGGCGCCTGAAAGCCGCCAAGGCCTGAGCCTTTTCGGGGCGGCCTAGCCGCGCCGCCGAACGTCCCAGAGCGAGAGTCGGGCGCATGGCTGAGCCATAAAGCGAACAATCCTAGCGGCCAGACCTATCTCTTTGGATTTATTTCGTTTTATGGGCTTTTCGACAGGCTTTCCAAGGCTCAAAATGGGTAGTTGAGCTACTATTGACAGGCCTAGGGGCCGTCACTATGGTGCGCCCGCTTCGCAGCCGGGCCGGCTCAGGGAAGCGATCCAAAGGACCCCGGCTCGGCCGACATGGAACCCACAATTCGGCGCTGATGCAGCTCTCCGTCAAAGGGAAACAGCTCGACGTCGGCGAGGCCCTCCGAACCCACATTGAGGGGAGCCTCGACCGCGTCTTGAGCAAGTACTTCGGCAATGTGATCGAGGCGCAGGTGACGCTGTCACGCAATGCGCACTTGTTTCATGCTGTCTTGTCGGCGCACGTCGGCCGAAACATTCACCTTTCGGCGCAAGACGAGGCCGAAGAGCCCTACCGGGCCTTTGACGGCGCGCTGGATCGCTTGTCGAAGCGCCTGCGGCGTCACAAGCGCCGACTGCGCGACCACCACAAGGAACAGCAAGAGGCGGAGAGCCTCTCAGCCCAACAGTATGTCCTCGCCGCCGAGGAAGATCTCGACGATGAGGTGGACGACGCGGCCAACGCCGGGTCGCAGCCGACGGTGGTGGCGGAGATGGTGACGGAGATTCCCAGCCTGACCGTCAGTCAGGCGGTCATGCGGATGGATCTTGCAGAGCTCTCGGCCATGATGTTTCGCAACTCGGCGCACGGTGGCCTGAACATGGTCTACCGGCGCCCGGACGGAAACATCGGCTGGATCGATCCGCAAGGCAATCAGAGCTCATAGCATTTGGTACCGACAAAGGTTTGTCATGGAGATTGCTGAAATGATCAGCCCGGAGGGCGTCATCGCCAACCTCAAGGTCACAAGCAAGAAGCAAGCGCTTCAGGAGTTGGCGAAGCGGGCCGCGCAATTGACCGGCCAATCCGAGCGGACGATTTTCGAAGTGCTGATCGAGCGCGAGCGTCTCGGCACGACCGGGGTCGGCAACGGCATCGCCATTCCGCACGGCAAGCTGCCGGGCCTCGACAAGCTCCACGGGCTCTTCGCGCGCCTCGAAAAGCCGGTCGACTTCGAGGCGATCGACGAGGAGCCGGTCGACCTGATCTGCCTACTTCTGGCGCCCGAGACCGCCGGCGCCGATCACTTAAAGGCCCTGGCTCGGGTGTCGCGCCTTCTGCGTGACGCCAGCATCTGCGAGAAGCTGCGCGGCACCGATAAGGCCGACGCGGTTTACGCCCTGCTCACCGAATCGGCGACCAGCCACGCCGCCTAACGCGGCGCTTCGTTTTTTTTCAAGACATCGATGGACCTGGCGGCGAGGGCCTAGGGCGTTCCCAAGTTAGGTGGCATCGCCGCGCGTTGTGGTAGTGTTCGAGGTCGACACGACCTGCCCCCTTGTGTTTTAGCGCCTGTCTATAATCTGGGTGCGATGAGCGGAAGTGACGGC
>JAKSDN010001154.1 GCA_022360075.1 Kiloniellales bacterium
CCAGCACCGCGCGCTCCTGATCGCGCAGCAGGCCCGAGAGAACCGCCACGCCGCCCGGCGCCAGGTGACGCCGCAGGTCGAGCGCCATGGCGATCAGCGGCCCGGCCAGGATGTTGGCGACGATCAGATCGTAGGGGCCGGCGCGCGCGACGGCGCGGGTCCGGTAGCCCTGGCTCGGCACGACGGCGATCCCGGAGGCCCGGTTGCTCCGGACGTGCAGTCGGGCGCGCAGGACCGAGGCCTGGTCGTTGTCGACGGCGAGCACCCGCAGGGGCCAGAGCCTCGTCATGGCGATCGCCAGAATCCCGGAGCCGCAGCCCATGTCCAGGGCGCGGCGAACCCGTCGGCGCTCGGCCAGCGCCTCGAGCGCGAGCAGGCAGCCGGCCGTGGTCTCGTGCCGGCCAGTGCCAAAGGCGGTCGAGGCCTCGATCTCGAGGGGCAGGAGGCCGGATGGCGGCTTCGCATCGACATGGGCGCCGCGCACCCAGAAGCGGCCGATCCGCAAGGGCGGCAGCGCCGCCTCGCTTTCCGCCACCCAGTCGCGCGCGGGCAAAGGTCCGCTTTCCAGCGGCGGCAGCGCGATCCCGGCAGCGGACGCCGCCGCTTGCAGTCGGTCGGAAAGCAGTCTTCGGTCCGGCTCGCCTGACAGATAGACGTCCAAGGGGATCTCGCCCTGGCCGTCAGGTCCGCCGATGACCAGCGCGCCCCCAAGGTCTTCCAGCGCGGTTTCGAAGAGCGCCTGCGCCGCCTTCGGGATGCGAAGGCCGAGGTGCCAGCCGCCGGCCGGGGCTGCGTGCGGGTCAGCCAGCCTGCTCCTCCGGCACGACGAAGCTGGCGACCACCTTCTTCTCGCCGGCCTTGTCGAAATCGATGGTCAGGCGCGCGCCCTCGACCCGGCCGACCGTGCCGTAGCCGAACTTCTGGTGGAACACGCGCTGACCCGCTGCGAAACCGCCGGGCAGCGCCTCGACGAGATTCGCACCCACTTCGACGAAGCGGTTGGCCTGGCTGCGGCGCTCGCGCGCGCGCATCATGCCCGGGCTGGTCCGGCTCTCGCCCCATTTGGCGAAGCCGTCGCCGAAGCCGCCCCCGCCGAAGCCGCCGCCGCCGAAACTGCCGTGGGCGCCGTAGAGGCCGGGGTCGCTCTCCTGCTCGACCAGTTCGGCCGGCAGCTCGTCGATGAAGCGCGAGGGGATCGCGGCCTGCCAGTTGCCGTTGATCCGCCGGTTGGCGGCGAAGCAGACGATCGCGCGCTTGCGCGCCCGAGTGAGGCCGACGTAGGCCAGGCGGCGCTCCTCCTCGAGCGCGCGCAGGCCGCTCTCGTCGAGCGAGCGCTGGTTCGGGAACAGGCCTTCTTCCCAGCCCGGCAGGAAGACGGTGTCGAACTCCAGGCCCTTGGCGGCATGCAGGGTCATGACGTTGACCATGTCCTCGCCCTCGCCTTCGACCGCCTCCATGACCAGGCTGACGTGCTCGAGGAAGCCGGCCAGGTTCTCGAACTCCTCCATGGCGCCGAGCAGCTCCTTGAGGTTCTCCAGCCGGCCCGGCGCCTCGATCGACTTGTCGTTCTGCCACATCTCGACGTAGCCCGACTCCTCGAGCACCAGGCCGGCCAGCTCGACGTGGTGGCAGGTCTCGGCAAGGCCGCGCCAGCGCTCGAAGTTGCCGATCAGATCGCTCAGCGCGCGGCGCGCCTGCGGCCTCAGCTCGTCGGTGCCGATCAGCAAGCGCGCAGCCTGAAGCAACGGCAGCGCCCGCGCCCGGCCCGCCGTGTGCAGCAGCCGCAGGGTGGCATCGCCGAGCCCGCGGCGCGGCTTGTTGACGATGCGCTCGAAGGCGAGGTCGTCGTCGGGTTGATTGATCACCCGCAGATAGGCCAGGGCGTCGCGGATCTCCATGCGCTCGAAGAAGCGCGGCCCGCCGATCACGCGGTAGGGCAGGCCGATGTCGACGAAGCGTGATTCGAACTCCTGCGTCTGCGCGCCGGCGCGCACCAGGATGGCGATGTCGTTCAGCTTGCCGCCGGCGCGCTGCGCCGCCTCGATCTCGTCGCCGACGAAGCGGGCCTCGGCCTTGGAGTCCCAGAAGCCGCGCACGCGCAGCTTGTCGCCCTCCTCGTCCTCGGTCCACAGCGTCTTGCCCAGGCGGTCGTCGTTGTGCGCGATCAAGCCGGAGGCCGCCGCCAGGATGCGGCCGGTCGAGCGGTAGTTGCGCTCCAGCCGGATTACCTCGGCCCCGGGAAAGTCCTTGTCGAAGCGCAGGATGTTGCCGACCTCGGCGCCGCGCCAGCCGTAGATCGACTGGTCGTCGTCACCGACGCAGCAGATGTTGCGGTGCCCCTGCGCCAGCAGGCGCAGCCAGAGGTACTGCGAGACGTTGCTGTCCTGGTACTCGTCGACCAGCAGATAGCGGAGCTGGCGGTGATAGTCCTCCAGCACCTCGGGATGGCTC
>JAKSDN010000056.1 GCA_022360075.1 Kiloniellales bacterium
AACGCCAAGGCCTACAGCGACCTGGCGATCACGCCGCCGAACGAGGAGGAGCTCGACGAGCTCGATCTCTTCCACGACACCATGGGCGGCGAAGCGGCGGTCGAGAAAAAGCGCAAGCAGGACGAGGCCCGCGCCGCGGTCCAGCACGCCGCGGAGTAGCGGGCGCGGGGCATTCGTCTCCGTCGTCTTGACTGAGATGGTCCCGGTCGGCGCCGGTGTGCCACGACTTTGGATTATGTGCCCGGAAGCGTCAGGGGTGGCGGCCTAGTCCGCCCACTAGGATGCGTCATTGCGAGCGCAGCGAAGCAATCCAGTTCCGTCTGTGGCCTTTCCACGCTGTGTCGAAACGCCTTTAGCATTGACCCCCCTTTAGGCGTACGTCCGACAGGGATTAACACAACCGCCCGGCCGGAGGCTGGATCGCTTCGCTGCGCACGCAATGACGAATGGAGCCCGACACCCCACCCGAGCGAGCCCGCCACCCTGTTGCCACTTTGGTTCGCCGCGGCCGGGCGCTATGCTTGCGGCCATGCGCAAGCTCGTTCTGCCGCTTCTGCTCGCCCTGTTCTTGAATGCCGGCCTGACGACGTCGCCGACGGCCCAGCATACCTCGCAGGCCCGCCTCCTTTCGCTCGACGCGGGCCTGAAGTTCGCGGAATCGCTCACGCTCACCGACCCGCAGGCACGCCGCGCGCGACTCGACGAGGCCGCGGCCCTGCTCCAGCGTTTGCTCGAGGACTATCCGGATAGCGAGGAGGCGCGGCGCCTGAGCGCCGATGAGGTTGTCGCTGGTGTCTCGCTGAAGGGCTTGGAGGCGGCGCGCGCGCGCGTGCTGGAGGTCTCGCCCCGATTGGCACCCCTGTCGAAGCGAGAGCGCGGCGCCTGCTTCGACCGCCCGAACGTCACCTGCCTCTTCGACATGGCCGTCGACGCGGGCCGGGGGCTGGACCGCAAGGAGGAGCGCTATCGGGTTCTGGCCGCGATCGCGCGTGCGCGCGGCCAGGTCGGAGAGTTCGCCCGCGCCCTGGACCTTGCCCGTCTGATCCCCAATGACGGTCCCGAGGGCGAGGGCTTTCGGGCGATCGCCGACATCGCGGCCGCGCAAGCGCTGACCGGTGTCGTCGAGGCGCCGCTCGGCGTGGCCGAGTCGCTTCCCGCCCGTCAGCAGCGTGGCCGCATCCGCCTGGCCGCCGTCGAGGGACTGCTGGCGCAAGGCGAGCGCGAGCGGGCCGAGAGCCTCATCGGGACGATGCAGCATCGGGCGAGTCGGGCCCAGGCGCTTGCGGTGCTCGCGGATTTCCTCGGCGAGGAAGACGAGGCGGCTGCCGCCGAAGCCCGCGGGCGGGCGGTCGATCTCGCCAACAGCCTGTCGCGCCGAAGCGAGCGCGATGGCGTGCTCTCGGCTCTGGTCGCGCTCGAGACGAAGGCCGGCCGCCTCTCCGAAGCCCTTGTCCTGATCGGCTCCATCCTGGATCGTTCGCTCCGCGAGCGAACCATCCGGCCCTTGGCCCAGGCCTTCGCAGCGGCCGGCGACATCGATGCGGCTTTGCAGCTTGCGGAGAGAGTCAAGGCCGACGGCCCGCGGGCCCGGCTCCTCGCCGAGCTCGCCGGCGAGCGCGCTTCGGTCGATCAGTTAGCCGAAGCGATCGCGCTGCTCGACCGGATCCAAGAGCCGCTGGCGCGCGCGGGCGCCCTGTCGAAAATCGCCGCCCTGCCCTTGTCCGTCGAGCAGGGCAGGGCGCTTTTCGAGGCGGCACCGGGATTCACTCGCGCGCCGGATGGGGCCTGGGCTTTGGCCATCGCGGCCCGGACCGTCTCTTCGCATGGCGATTCGGAATCGAGCGCCGCGATGATTGCCGAGACCTCGGCTCTGCTCGAGGCCCTGGAGCCCTGGGACCGGGTGCCGGCGGATCTCGAGCTGGCGGCGGCGCTGATCGAGAGCGGCCAGGATGAGGCTGCCGCAGAACGCCTAGGCACCTTGCCGGAGGGCGCGGTCTGGTATGAAGGCGTCGCGGCCCTTGCCCGCGCCCTGGCCGCCATGACGGATCGCGAGTCGGCGAGCCGTCTCCTGCAAGCTTTTGCGGCGGAGCTCGACCGCGCCAAGATGAGCGTCGCCGTTTCGAGCCAGCTAGCGGAGTCCGGTGCCGTCGACGAGGCCTTGTCGATGGCCGCAGCGATCGAACGCCCCCGCGAGCGGGACTTCGCCTTCTTCGGCGTCGCCAAGGCTCAGCTCCTGCAGGGCGATTCGAAAGCAGCGCGCGCGACTTTCGAGAGGGCCGAGAGCCTGCGTGCCGATCCCTTCCTGCGCCGGGAGTTCGCCGTGGCACAGGCGGCGGCGGGAGATCTGCGCGGCGCGGCGCGCAGCGTGGTCGCTCTCGAAGACCAGGTTGGCCGGGCAGAGGCCTTCAAGGCGGTCGCCGTGACCGCGGCCGGCGCCCCGGCCCCCGGCCAATAGGGCGTTTCGGCAGGAGCGAGGGAGAGCGCCATGGCGAGAGCGGCGAGGAAGACCCCGACAAAGAGGGCTGCGGCCGGCGGCACCGAGGAGGCGGCGCGCATTCTCGAGGCGACGCTCGCCCTCGCCGAGGAAGTCGGCTGGGACAGCGTTCGGTTGCGCGAGGTCTCAGCGCGCCTGGAGCTGCCCATGACCGCGGTCTTGGCCCACTACAGGGACCTCGATGCCGTGGCCGATGCCTGGTTCCAAAGGGGCTGGGACGCCATGTTGGCACCGCCGCCCGAGGACTTCGAGGCCATGCCGGCGCGCGAACGCCTCTATCTCGTGATGATGCGCTGGTTCGAGGCCTTGGCATCGCACCGCCGCGTGACCGGGGATATGCTCTCGGGCAAGCTCTATCCGTCGCATCCGCACCACTGGGTGCCGATGATTTTCAATCTGTCACGGACGATCCACTGGCTGCGCGATGCGGCACGGCTCGATGCCACGGGACGACGGCGGCAGATGGAGGAAGTGGGACTCACCCTGCTGTTCCTGGCCACCCTTGCCCGCTGGTTGCGCGATGACGGCGAGGGCTTCGAGGCGACCCGGCGATTTCTGCGCCGGCGTCTCGCCCGCGCGGACCGGGCCATGGCCTGGCTCTGGCGATCGCCGGACTCGGCCTGAGACCTGGTCCCGCGCCAAGCGCTCCGCCGCCACGGCGAAGGTCCTTAGAAGAGCCCTTCGCAGCGTCAATATCCCTAAAAATTTTGTGCATTAACTACAGATTAAACCGATACGCCTAACCCTGCTTCATTAGCACAGAGACGAGGCTCGCGTCCGTTCCTGCGCCCAACGGAATCGTTGTGGCGGCCATCGAGGCCGACCCAATACGAGGTGGAGCATGAAATCGACATTGAAGAACACCAAGATCGGTGTGCGCATGGCGGTCGGGATGCTGATCCCGATCCTGGGTTTGCTCGTGTTCTCGGGCATTCTGGTCTTTGACCGATACGACGAAGCTCGCGCCATGGCGCAGCTTCAGAAGACGGCGGCCCTGGCGCCCGAAGCCAGCGCCCTGGTGCACGAGCTGCAGAAGGAGCGTGGCCTGTCCGCCGGTTTCATCGGCAGCCGCGGCCAGAAGCTCGGCCAAGAGCTTTCCGGGCAAAGGCGTGCATCGAGTGACGCGCGCACGACCTTCGAGACGGCCGTCGCCGCGTTCCAGGCCGGCGAGCAGAACGCGGCCCTGACCGCCCGAATCGAGCAGGCCGGTGCGGCCTTGGCGAAGCTCGACGACACGCGATCGCGGATCGACGGCCTGGCGACGACGGTGCCGGAGATGGCGAAATACTACAGCGCCACCATCGCCAAGCTCCTGTCGATCGTCGAGCAGATGTCGGTGCTCAGCGACGACGCCAAGGTGACCAACACGATCGCCGCCTATACGGCGTTCCTGCAAAGCAAGGAGCGCGCCGGTCTGGAGCGGGCGATGGGCGCGGCCGGTTTCGGCGCGGGAGCCTTCAAGCCCGCGGTCTACCGCCGCTTCGTCCAGCTCATTGCGGCACAGGAGAGCTTCCTGGACGTCTTCGCGAAGCAGGCGGATGCGGAGCTGGTGGCGACTTACGAGGCCACCTTGAAGGGGCCGGTCGTCGAAGAGGTGGGACGGCTGCGCAAGATCGCCATCGACAGTATCGAGAATGGCGACACCGGCGGCGTGGAAGCCTCGACCTGGTTCGCGGCGATCACCCGCAAGATCGATCTACTGAAGCAGGTGGAGGACAGCCTCTCGGCCAATCTCGTGCAGCTCGTCGCAGGCATCGAGGCAGATGCACGCAACGGCCTCATCCTCATGGCGGTCGTGACAGTCGTGCTGCTCTCGGTCACGCTCGTGTTCGGCTTCCTGATCAGTCGTAGCATCACCGCGCCATTGCAAAGCCTGACCGGCGTCATCGCGAAAGTCGCCGAGGGCGACACGAGTGTCGAGGTCACGCACGGCGACCGGGGCGACGAGCTCGGCGACATCGCCCGCGCGGTTCAGATCTTCCGCGACAACGCGCTCGAGATGGAGCGCCTGCGCCAGGATCAGGCCGAAGCCGAGAAGCGGGCGGAGGCCGAGAAGCGCGCGGCCATGGAGGAGCTGGCCGGCGGCTTCGAGTCCAGCGTCAAGGTCGTCGTCAACGCGGTTGCCGCGGCCGCGGCGGAGATGGAGGCCAATGCCGAGGCCATGGCCGGCACGGCGGACAGGACCAAGGAGCGCTCGACCACGGTCGCGGCGGCCTCCGAGCAGGCCTCGAACAATGTCCGCACCGTGGCCTCGGCCGCCGAGGAACTGAGCGCCTCGATCGGCGAGATCGGGCGCCAGGTTTCGCAGTCGGCCAAGATCGCCACCGGCGCCGTCGAGCAGGCGGGCAAGACCAATGAGCAGGTCAGCAGCCTGGTCGATGCCGCGCGCAGCATCGGCGACGTGGTGAAACTGATCTCCGAAATCGCCGAGCAGACGAACCTGTTGGCCCTGAACGCCACGATCGAGGCAGCCCGCGCCGGCGAGGCCGGCAAGGGCTTCGCGGTCGTCGCAAGCGAGGTGAAGAGCCTCGCGACTCAGACCGCCAAGGCGACCGACGAGATCTCCCAGCAGATCGGCTCGATCCAGGGCGCGACCAGCGACGCGGCCGAGGCCATCGGCTCGATCGCGCAGACGGTCACTGAGATCAACGGGATCGCCACCGCGATCGCCTCCGCGGTCGAGGAGCAAGGCTCGGCGACGGAGGAGATCGCCCGCAACGTCCAGGAAGCGTCAGCGGGCACCCAGGAGGTCTCGGGCACGATCGGCGAGGTCAGCAAGGCGGCCGACGAGAGTGGCCGTTCCGCGGGCGAGATCCGCGGCGCGGCCTCGGAGCTGTCGCGCCGCGCGCAGGAGCTCTCCGGCGAGGTCGACGCCTTCCTGGAGCGCGTGCGGGCCGCCTGACGGTCCTTTCCCGTCCACTCGCGGCGGCCGGAGCGTCTGCTCCGGCCGCCGCCGCTCTACCGGGCCCTACGGGATGCACACATCTCCGAGCCGATCTTGGTAGAGACGGAGGGCTTGCGTTTTTTCCTTGGTCCGCTCTGCGGACGCCCCCCACCCTAACCCTCCCCCTCGAGGGGGGAGGGAAAATGCAATGCCCCCGGGCCCAGGGTTATGCCGAGTCCGGGCCGATTTCCCTCCAGCCGCATCTCCTCTAGAGTCGCCCGGGAGCTTGGCGCGAACAGGTCCAAGCCTTGCACTTCGAGGGAGGCAAGCCCGCGATGAACGACTCCCTGCCGCGGGAAGCGGCCGAGGTCCTGTCCTTCTGGTTCGGACCCGGCATGGAAGAGCGTTGGTTCAAGAAGGATCCGGATTTCGACCGCGAAGTCCGGGAGCGGCTGCAAGGACACTACGAGCGCGCCCGCTCGGGCGACTATGATCATTGGATGGACTCGGCCAAGGGTAGCCTTGCGCTCTGCCTCCTTTTGGACCAAGTCCCGCGCAATCTCTTTCGCGATGACCGGCGGGCCTTCGCCACCGACGATCGGGCGCGCCAGGTGACCTTTCGCGCCCTGGACCAGGGCTTCGATCGCGCGCTGAGTCAGGCCGAGCGCTTGTTCCTCTACTTGCCGCTCGAGCACAGCGAAGACCTCGACGACCAGGAGCGATGCGTCGAGCTTGTCGCGACGCTCGACGCGAAACCCGATTGGCTCGACTATTCGGTCCGGCACCGCGACGTGATCGCCCGGTTCGGGCGCTTCCCGCACCGCAATCGGGTCATGGGGCGCGAAACGACGGAAGAGGAGGCAGCGTTCCTGGAGGAGCCCGGTTCGGCTTTTTAGGCTCGGATGTCGCTGTTGATCAGATCAAAGAGGAAAGCGGGCCGCGACGCACGGGCGGCTAGCGGCCCGAAGCAGGTTTGGCGCCGCCGTGGGCTGGCCGCGGTTCTGGCACTCGTCGGCCTGGCAGCGCTCGGCGCCAAGGCGCCGAGCGAGACGGAGACCACGGTTTGGCGGTCGTCGCGGGGCGGGTCGGCGGACTCGCTGGCGGAAGGCCGGGAGCTCTCGCTGCTGACCCTCAACGTGAGTGGAATTCCCGGCTGGGTATCCCACGACGACCCCAAGTCCCGCATGGCGGCGATCGGCCGCCTGGCCAATGCCTACGACGTGGCGCTCTTCCAAGAGGATTTCCTCTACCACGATGAGCTTGCCGCCGCGCTGGATCACGCTTTCCTGGCGCGCGGTGGTGGTGCGCGCTCCAGGCTGTTCTCTTTGGTTCCTTTCCTCTGCGGCTCCTGCGGCTCCGGCCTCAGCGTTGCCGCGCGGATCGCGCCGGACGACTTGCTCGAGCTGACGCGCCGGCCGTTCGGCGGATGCGTCGGCTGGTTCGAGGCCAAGAACGACTGCTGGACGAACAAAGGCATCATGGCCTTGCGCCTGAAGCTCTCCGAGCAAGCCGAGCTCGATCTCTACACTCTGCACATGGAAGCCGGGCGCGGCGACGCCGACCGAGCGGTTCGCCTCTCTCAGCTCGAGAACTTGGCGCGGACGGTCGAGGCCTATTCTCGGGGCCGGGCCGTCATCCTGGCCGGTGATTTCAATCTCAACTGGTTCCGCACCGCCGACCGCGCGCTTCTGGAGGCCTTCACGACCCGCCTCGGTCTGCGCGACAGCCGAGCCTGGCCGGAAAGCGGCGGACCTTCGTGGCGGGTCGACTATATTCTCTATCGCGCGGGGCCGGGGCTTGCCTTGGATCTGCTCGAGGCCGGTCCTGCCGATCGATCGGGAAGCACCGGAGCGCGCTTGAGCAATCACCCGGCGCTTGCCGCCCGTTTTCGCATCGCCTTGGAGGGAACATGAACCACACGACGAGATCGATGACCGCGCTGGGCGGACTGGTCCTCTCGGCTTCCTTGATCGTCCAGGCACCGGCGGGCGCCCTCGCCGACGACGCCGAAGCTCAGTACAGCCGCTATCATCAGGCGATCGAGGTGGCCAAGCTCTGTCGCGATGCCAAGTTCGATCAGGCCGCCCACGATGCCATGGCGGGCGTGATCAACGGCCGGATCGGCAACCGCATCGGCGCCAAGCGCTTGAGCCTGCTAACGGCGGCCCAGCGCGAAAGCCAGGCATTGGTCGACCGCGAAGGCTGCAAGGGCGCGGGCGCGCAAGACCTGCTCGCCCTCTTCGACAGCGATCTGGCACCCGCGCTGCCCTGACCGGGTGGCTCAGCTATCGCCTTCGCCGTCGGGTCCGTCGGTCTCGACCTCCGAGGCGGTCTGGCGGCGGCGCTTCACTTCCGGGGGCGTGCCCGATACCACACCGCCCCGTACCGCGTCGCCGCCGTCCTGCCGTTTTTCGGTTCGCGAGCCTTCGATGGCGTTGGCCAGCCGGTCGATGTCCTTGAGGTGGAGATCGCGTTGCGGGAAGGGGATCTCGATGTCCTCGGCCAGGAAGGCGCGATTGATCGCAACGCGCAGCTCGCTGCTGACCGTGATGACGTATTCGACGTCGGAAAGGAAACCGCGCGCCTCGAAGTCGAGCGAAGAGTCGCCGAAGCCGCGGAACAGGACGTAGGGCTCAGGCCAGTCGAGCACGCGGTCGTGCGCGCGCAGGCAGTCCTCCAGGATCTTCATGACCTTGTCGACGTCGGAGCCGTAGGCGACACCGACCGGCACCTCGACCCGGCCGAGCTTGTTCTTGTGCGTCCAGTTGATCACCGCGGTGGCGACCAGCTCGCTGTTCGGGATGATTACCGAGGCGCGCTGGAAAGTCTCGAGCTCGGTCGCTCGGACGTTGATGCGCTTGACGTAGCCCTCGTGGCCGCTGACCACGACCCAGTCGCCAACCTTGATCGGGCGCTCGACCAGCAGGATGAGGCCGGAGACGAAGTTGTTGACGACCGACTGCAGCCCGAAGCCGATGCCGACCGACAGCGCACCGGCGACGATAGCGAGATTGGAGAGGTCGAGACCGAGTTGCGAGATGCCGACGGCCGCGGCGATGACGAAACCGACGTAGCCGACACCGATGCGCAGGGAGTCTTGGATGCCCTTGTCCATGCCGGTGCGCGGCAGAAGGCGCTCGCCGAGAAAGCGCTGCAGCAGACGGGCCAGCGAGAAGAACAGCAGAAAGAGAAAGATCGCGATCAGGACATTGGACAAGGAGATCGTCACATCGCCGATGCGGAAACCGAAAAAGGCGACTTCGAGCCAGTCGCTCATCTCCGCCGAGCTGACGCCCCAGCGCAGCATGATCAGCGGAACGGTGACGAAGAGCAGGGCGGCATCGAGCAGAAGGCCGAGCCAGAAGCCGATCAGGTCGCATGAGCTGTCGCTCAGGGCGAGAGAGCGGCGCAGCGTCTTGCCGATGCCGCTGTCCGGCGACAGCGCGTAGGCCATGATCTCCTGCAGCAGTTGCCGCAGCATCCAGGCCAAGAGGAGAATGCCGCCGGTGACGACGATCTGTCTCGCTATGAAGCGCGCCAGGGGGACATAGCCGAGGGCGCCGGCGATGGGGATGGCCAAGGCGAGCGCAGCGACGGCGAAGGGAAGCCAGCTTCGACTCGTGGTTTCTTTTTCCTGCTCCTTCGCTTCGCCACCGCGTTCGGAAGCCGATTCGTGCGGGGCGTCGGTCTCGTCGCGGGCCCAGAGCTTGCCGGACGCCAGACGGAACAGGAGAACCGAGTACAGGATGGCGACGATGAAGCCGTAGAGCGAGAACAACTCGATCGAGGCGCTCATCGCGAGAAGCAGAGTCTGACAAACGTGATCGAGCGCTAAAACGACGGCGATGGCGTTGAACAGCCGACGCAGCCGGCCGGCCTTCTGGTCGTTGACCGGCAGCAGGCGCCAATTGTGAAAGCGCGGCGAGAGCACGGTGCGGGACAGGGCCGTGACCAGAACGACGACAATGCCGCCCTCAAGGGCCGCCAGTCCAAGCCGGCCGAAATCGTCTTGCAGGAGCTGCAGCCGGTCCAACACGCCGTAGATCACCAGCAGAGCGAGGATCGGCAGCAGCGAGCGCACGCTGCCAACCCAGGCGGCACGCGCTATCCGCTTGATGTAGGTGGGGTTTTCTTCGGCCGTCGACGCGATAGGCTGGCGCAGCAGCCATCGCTTGAGCGGCCAGCCGAGGACGAAAGCGACGCCGAGGCCGGCAAGGATGAACCACAGCGCCCGACTGCGGCCGGTTTCCGCCAGCCGCCCGAGCCAGTCGACGAAACCGTCTGCGACCGTAACCGCGATGCGGCGCGCTTCCGGAAGCCCCTGTTGCCAGATAGCGGGCAAGAGGGGAGAGCTCTCGCGCTTCAGGACCTCATCCAGGAAACGGTCGCGGCGACGGTCGCTGATCAGGTCCAAGAGCCGTGAGGTCTCGGCAATCACCAGCTCCAGGCGTCGGAGGCTGGCCACGGCTTCCGTGACCTCGGCGCTTCTTTGCTCTCGCTCGCGGGCAAGCACATCGGCTTCGGGTTCGGCCCCTTCTGCCGGCGGCGGACCGAGGTCCTGAAGCCGCTCCCGGGCGACGGCGACCTCTTCGGTCTGCGCCGGTACCTCCGCTCGGGCGGCGGCGCGCAGCTCTTCGACCCGGATACGGATCTCGTCCATGCGGGTCTCGTCGACCGGTCCCGCAAGCTCTTCCTCGTAGACATCGATCAGCGGCGCCCAGGAGTCGATCAGGATGTCGAGGGGCTCGGCTGCCGGCTGGGCAGCCGCCGGGCTCAGCAGGAGGACGAGCGGCAGCAGGACTGAGATGAGATAGAGAAGCGGTCGCACGATCTGCACGTTCATTGGCGAAAGACGCTTAGCAAAGGACGCCCGCGATTTGGCCGGGCGTCAAGCGTCGGCGTGTAGCGCCGGTTGCGTTGCGCGCAGAGATTTCTTCAATTTCTCGCTTGCCGACTTCAGTTGACCGCAGGCCGCCATGATGTCGCGCCCGCGCGGGCGGCGTACCGGCGCCGAAAGGCCCGCTGCGAACAGGCTGTCGGAAAAGCGCTCGACGGTGTCCCAATCGCTGCACGCGTACTCGCTGCCCGGCCAGGGGTTGAAGGGGATGAGGTTGATCTTCGCCGGGATGCCCTTGAGCAGGCGGGCGAGTTCTCGTGCCTCGGCCAGGGAGTCGTTGACGTCCTTCAGCATGACGTACTCGAAGGTGATGCGGCGCGCATTGTGTGCGCCGGGATGGTTGCGGCAGGCGGCCAGGAGCTCTGCCAAAGGGTACTTCTTGTTGAGGGGCACGATGC
>JAKSDN010000439.1 GCA_022360075.1 Kiloniellales bacterium
CCGCTCTACGAGGCGGTCACGGGCGGCCGGCTGCACCCGGGCATGGAGCACTGGCTGCCGCTCTTCTACGAGCGCATGGAGACGCTGCTGGACTATCTGCCGGGCGCGCTCGTGACCTTGGACCACCAGGCCGAGGAGGCGCGCGACGCCCGGCTCGAGACCATCCTCGACTTCTTCGACGCCCGCCAGAGCCTCGCCAACGCCAAGGACGCCGGCGGCGAGAGCTACAAGCCGCTGCCGCCCGAGCAGCTCTATCTGATGGCCGAGGACTGGCCGGCGCTGTTCGAGGCGCGCGCCGTCGGCCAGTTCTCGCCCTTCGCCGCGCCGGACCACCAAGAAGGCGTCTACGACGTCGGCGGCCGCCAGGCGCCGGACTTCGCCGAGGCCCGCGCCTCATCGGAGCTGCAGCTCTTCGAGACCGTGGTCGGGCGCATCGCCGCCGAGGGCAAGGCCGGGCGCCGGGTGCTGGTCGCCGGCTACAGCGCGGGCTCGCTCGACCGCCTGGAACACCTGTTGGCCGAGCATGGCCTCGAGCGGCGCCAGAAGGTGCAGGGCTGGGCCGAGGCCATGGCGCTGGAGCCGGGCGTCGTGGGCCTGGCGACCCTGGGCCTGGAGCGCGGCTTCAGCGTCGACGGCATCACCCTGCTCAGCGAGCAGGACATTCTCGGCGAGCGTCTGGCCCGGCCCCAGGCCAAGCGGCGGCGTCCGGAGAACTTCCTCACCGAGGTGACGGCCCTGCACGACGGCGACCTGGTCATCCATATCGATCACGGCATCGGCCGCTACGAAGGCCTGGTGACCTTGGACGTGGGCGGCGCGCCGCACGACTGCCTCAAGGTCATGTACCAGGGCGACGACCGGCTCTTCGTGCCGGTCGAGAACATCGAGATGCTGTCGCGCTACGGCTCCGAGGACGCCGGGGCGGAGCTCGACCGGCTCGGGCTCGGCGGTTGGCAGGCGCGCAAGGCGCGGGTCAAGGAGCGCCTGAAGTGGATGGCGGACGCGCTGATCAAGCTCGCCGCCGCGCGCGAGCTGAAGCAGAGCGAGCCCCTGAAGCCACCCGAGGGCGCCTACGACGAGTTCTGCGCGCGCTTTCCCTATCCGGAGACCGACGACCAGCTCCGCGCCATCGACGAGACCCTGGAGGACTTGGCGAACGGCCGGCCCATGGACCGGCTGATCTGCGGCGACGTCGGCTTCGGCAAGACCGAGGTCGCGCTGCGCGCCGCCTTCGTGACGGCCATGACCGGCCGACAGGTCGCGGTCGAGACGCCGACCACCCTGCTGTGCCGGCAGCACGCGATGAACTTCCGCCAGCGCTTTTCCGGCTTTCCGGTGCGCGTCGAGCAGCTCTCGCGCTTCGTGACGCCGAAGGACGCCAAGCTGGTCAAGGACGAGCTGGAGAAAGGCACGCTCGACATCGTCGTCGGCACCCACGCGCTGCTCAGCAAGTCGGTCAAGTTCCGCGATCTCGGCCTGCTGATCGTCGACGAGGAGCAGCACTTTGGCGTCAAGCAGAAGGAGCGCCTGAAGCAGCTGCGCGAGGACGTGCACGTGCTGACGCTCACCGCCACGCCGATCCCGCGCACGCTCCAGCTCTCCCTGTCGGGTGTCAAGGAGATGAGCCTGATCGCCACGCCGCCGGTCGACCGCCTGGCGGTGCGCACCTTCGTGCTGCCCTACGACCCGGTGATCGTGCGCGAGGCGATCCTGCGCGAGCACTATCGCGGCGGCCAGATCTTCTACGTCTGCCCGCGTATCGAGGATCTGCCGAAGGTGGAGGAGCGGCTGAAGAGCCTGGTGCCCGAGGTCAAGGTCGCGGTCGCCCATGGCCGCTTGCCGCCGACACAGCTCGAAGACGTCATGGGCGCCTTCGTCGAGCACAAGGTCGACGTCCTGCTCAGCACCAACATCATCGAGTCCGGCCTCGACATCCCGAGCGCCAACACGCTGATCATCCACCGCGCCGACATGTTCGGCCTGGCCCAGCTCTACCAGATCCGCGGCCGCATCGGCCGCGCCAAGCTGCGCGGCTATGCCTATCTGACCCTGCCGCCGGGCCGGCTGCTCTCGGCCGCGGCGCAGAAGCGGCTGGAGGTCATGCAGACCCTGGACACCCTCGGTGCCGGCTTCACGCTCGCCAGCCACGACCTGGACATCCG
>JAKSDN010001202.1 GCA_022360075.1 Kiloniellales bacterium
CCCTATCCCCTCGCCCGCATAAGCCTGGCCTTCTGGCGCTGCCAGTCGCGCTTCTTCTCGGTCTCGCGCTTGTCGATCTGGCGCTTGCCGCGGGCCAGGCCGAGCTCGACCTTGGCGATGCCGCGCGGCGAGAAATAGAGGCTGAGCGGCACCAGGGTGTAGCCCTCGCGCTGGACCTGGCCCAGAAGGCGGTTGCGCTCGCGGCGCTTGACCAGGATCTTGCGCGGCCGTTTCGGGGCGTGGTTGAACTGATTGGCCGGGGCGTATTCCGGGATATGGGCGTTGAGCAGATAGAGCTCGCCGCCCTCCTCGCGGGCATAGGCCTCGCCGATCGAGGCGCGGCCGGCGCGCAGCGACTTCACCTCGCTGCCGAGCAATACCAAGCCGGCCTCGAAGGTCTCTTCGATCAGATAGTTGTGGCGCGCCTTGCGATTCTGGGCGACCAGCGTGCGAGCGCCCGCAGCCATGACAGGAAGTGGACCGTGATCAGTTGATCAGGCCGGCGTGCACCATGGCTGCACGGACTTGGGTCTCGGTGTCGGCGCTCACCGGCACCACCGGCAAACGCACCCTGTTCTCGCAGAGGCCGAGCAGGCTCGCCGCGAATTTCACGCCGGCCGGACTGGATTCGACGAACAGCGCCTTGTGCAGCGGCATCAGGCGCTCGTTGATCCGCTGCGCCGTCTCGATGTCGCCGCGCTGCCAGGCCTCGTGCAAGTCGGCGCAGGCACGCGGGGCAACATTGGCAGTCACCGAGATGCAGCCGTGGCCGCCCTGGGCCAGGAAGCCGATCATGGTGGCGTCCTCGCCGCTCATCTGCACGAAGTCAGACCCGATCGCATTGCGGGTCAGGCTCGGGCGGGCGAGATCGGCCGTGGCATCCTTGACGCCGACGATGTTCGGCAGCTCGGCCAACCGGGCCATGGTATCGACGCTCATGTCGACGATGCTGCGGCCGGGGATGTTGTAGATCAGGATCGGGATCTCGACCGCGTCGTGGATCGCCTTGTAGTGCTGATAGAGGCCCTCCTGAGTCGGCTTGTTGTAGTAGGGCGCGACGATCAGGGCAGCATCGGCGCCGCACTCCTTGGCGTGCCGGGTCAGGAGGATCGCCTCCTCGGTGTTATTCGACCCGGTGCCGGCCACCACCGGCACCCGGCCCGCGGCGACCTCGACGCAGAGCGCGGTGACGCGCATGTCTTCCTCGTGGCTCAGAGTCGGCGATTCGCCCGTGGTGCCGCAGGGCACGAGCCCATGGCTGCCCTGGGCGACCTGCCACTCGACCAGGTCCTGGAAGGCTTTCTCGTCCACCTTGCCGTTGGCGAAGGGCGTGATGAGCGCAGGAAATGAGCCTTCGAACCTCGGGCGGGACATGATTAACCCCCGGTTAATTCAACATTAATTGGTCATGGTGTGTATTGCCGCACAGGCGCTGCGGCAAAACCGTTCGACCATAGCCTTTGGGCTGGAACGGGGCAAGGCTGGCCACCACTTGGTAAGCGGGCCTAGGCCTTGGCCGAGACCAGCGTTGTCGCCCGCGCGGCGCCGGCCTATGGTCCGGCGGCGCGGTAGGATCGATACAACGAAGGCGGAGCCTCTGTCTTGGTGGCCAGACTTGGCCTGATCATCCTCCTGGCGTTCTCGGCGGCCGTGACGCTCGCGGCGCCAACGGAGCTCCGCGCCGCGGACCCAGTGCTCTCCAAGCAGGACCGCGAGCACTACAAGAACGCCTTCCTGCACTATGGCAAGAAGCGTTACCGCGATGCCGTGCTGCACGCCAAGCGCGCGCGCAACCAGATCCCGGCCAAGGCCGTGCGCTGGCTCGTGCTGACCAGCCGCGATTCCGATCCGAGCTTCAAGGAGGCGCGGGCCTTCCTCGAGCAGAACCCGCTTTGGCCGCGCCAGAAAGCCCTGCGGGCGGCGGTCGAGCGCTCGATGCCCTGGAGCCTGCCCGATGCCGAGATCCTCGAGTGGTTCGCGCAGCGGCCACCGGTCTCGGTCGAGGGCGCCATGAAGCTCGCGGGCGCCCTCGTGCGGGCGGGACAGCGGGAAGAGGCGATCGCCCTCATTCGCGAGACTTGGCGCGAAGGCGACTTCGACCGCGAGCAGGAGAAGAATTTCCACAAGCGCTATCGCAAACACCTGACGCGGCAAGACCACATCGCGCGTCTGGACAACCTGCTGTGGCGCCGCGGCACCCACATCGCCCGACGCCAGGCCCGGCGTATCGGTGGCGGCTATCCGGCTTTGGCCGAGGCCCGGATCCTGCTGGCCTACCGCAAGCCTGGAGTCGACAGCGCGCTGCGGCGCGTGCCCAAGGATCTGCGCCGCGATCCGGGCCTGCTCTTCGACCGGGCGAGCTGGCGCCGCAAGAAGGGCCGGGCCGACGGCGTGATCGAGATCCTCCGGCCGCTGGGCGCCGATCAACCGCGACCCCAGCGCTGGTGGTCGCTGCGCGCCTGGGCGGCGCGCGAGGCGATGGAGGATCGGCGCTACAAGGTCGCCTACCAGATCGCCCGCCGCCATGGACTCGAGTCCGGCTCCGCCTTCGCGGAGGCGGAGTGGCTGGCCGGCTGGGTCGCCTATCGCTTTCTCAAGGATCCCAAGCGCGCCTACCGGCACTTCACACGCCTCTACTACGGCTCGGTGAGCCCGATCAGCCGCGGGCGCGGCGGCTATTGGGCCGGCCTCGCGGCCGCGGCCGCCGGAAACGCCGATTGGTCCACGCGCTGGTACAAGGCCGCGGCCGCTCACGCGACCAGCTTCTACGGACAGCTCGCGGCCGCCCGCCTCGGCCGGCCGGTGGTCCAGGCGCCGGAGGACCCGGGAACGCCCAGCACTGACGAACGGGCGCGCTTCGCCCGCCAGGAGCTGGCCCAGGTCGCGGCCCACCTGGGCTCCTTGGGCAAGCGCGACACGCAGCGGCTGATTCTGTCCCACCTCGGCGACCTGGCCGAAAGCCCCGAGGAATACGTACTGGCCGCAGAGCTGGCCAAGGCCCAGGGGCGGCCCGACGTCGCGATCCGAATCGCCAAGAAGGCGCGCAGTAAGGAAATCCTGTTACGCGAACAGCTCTTCCCCCTGCCCTTCAAGCCGGACAGCGACCTCGTTGAGCCCGCCCTGGTGCTTGCCGTGACGCGTCAGGAAAGCCAGTTCGACACACGGGCCGTCAGCCCCGCCGGCGCGCGCGGCCTGATGCAGCTCATGCCGGCGACCGCGAAGAAGGTCGCGAAGCGGGCCAAGGCCCCCTACAGCAAGTCCCGCCTGACCCGCGACCCCGACTACAACATCCACCTCGGCTCGCGCTATCTGGCCTCGCTGCTCGATCGCTATGGCGGCAACCACATCCTGGCGCTCGCCGCCTACAACGCGGGCCCGTCGCGGGTCCGGCGCTGGATCGCAGCGCACGGCGATCCGCGCAAGCCCGAGATCGACGCGGTGAACTGGATCGAGCGCATCCCCTTCAGCGAAACCCGCAACTACGTGATGCGCGTGCTCGAGAGCCTCGTCGTCTATCGGCAGAGACTCAACACCGGGATCGTGAAGCTGCCACTGGAACTGGCCACCGCGGACGCCGCCAGCATGCAGTGAGCGGTGGCCTCGGCCCGGCGCTTGGGCTAAACAAATCCCATGGCAGATCCGGCTCTGCAGGCGACCAAGGCCTGCGTCTTCGACGCTTACGGAACGCTCTTCGACGTCCACGCGGCGGTGGCGCGCGGCGGCGCATCCCTCGGCGAGCGTGCCGACGCCGTCTCGGCGCTCTGGCGCCAGAAGCAGCTCGAGTACACCTGGCTGCGCAGCCTGATGCGCGCCCATGTCGATTTCTGGCAGGTCACGGGCGACGCGCTCGACTATGCCTTGGCGTCGCACGGCGTCGAGGACGCGGCGCTGAAAGATAACCTGATGGCGCTCTATCGGACGCTCGACGCCTATCCGGATGTCACCGATTGCCTCACCGCGCTGCGCCGGCACGGCAAACAAACGGCGATCCTGTCGAACGGAGCGCCGGAGATGCTGAACGCGGCCGTCGCATCGGCCGGGATCGCCGAGCTGCTCGACGAAGTGCTGTCGATCGAATCGGTCGGCATCTACAAGCCCGACCCGAAGGTCTATCAACTGGCCGTCGACCGCCTCGGGGTCAAAGCCGAGGAGATCTGCTTCGTCTCCAACAACGCGTGGGATTCCGCCGCCGCGGCCCACTTCGGCTTCAAGGTCGCCCGCCTCAACCGCTTCGGCATGCCGCAGGAGCGACTGCCCGGCGATCCGGTCGCGGAGATGAAAGGCCTGGCCGAGCTCACCGCGCTTCTCGGCCTCTGAATAAAGCAAATACGCCCATGACTTCGGCCGCCTGCCTTCCGGACGGCTTCCGCGACGGCACCATGACCGCGCAGGACGGGCTGCGTCTCCATTTCCGAGACTACGGCGATCCCTTGGCGAATACCGTGCCGCTGCTGTGCCTCAGCGGTCTAACCCGCAACGCCGGGGACTTCCACGCCCTGGCTCGTCGGCAGGCCGCCCGGCGACGCGTGCTGTGCCCGGACTACCGCGGCCGCGGACGCTCCGCCTACGACCCCGACTGGCGCAACTACCAGCCGCGGGTCTATCTGCGCGACGTTCTGCATCTGCTGGCCGCGGCCAACCTGGAAAAGGTCGTGGTCTGCGGCACCTCGCTCGGCGCTTTCCTGGCCATGGGCATGGCCGTGGTCGCGCCGACCGCTCTGGCCGGCGTCATCCTCAACGATGCCGGGCCGCAGGTCGAGCGCGCCGGCCTGGGATCGATCCTCGACTACGTCGGACGCGAGCGGCGCCTTCCCGATTGGGCGAGCGCCGTCGAGCACGTCAAGCAGCAGTATCCCGAGCTCGGCTACAGCGACGAGGCGGATTGGCGCGCCTTCGCCCGGTCTACGTTCCGCGAGAGCGAGAGCGGAGAGCTCGTCGTCAACTGGGATGTCAGGATCGCCAAGACGCTGACCTCCGAGGTCCCGGACCTTTGGCCGCTGTTTCGCGCGCTGCGCTCGATCCCGACGCTTGCCCTGCGGGGCGAGCGATCGAGCTTGCTGTCGTCGGCGACCTTCGATCGAATGGCGCAAGAGCATCCGGATCTCAGCCGCGTCACGGTCCCGGGCGTCGGCCATGCCCCTTCCCTCACCGAGCCGGAGGCCGCGCGTGCCATCGACGAGTTCCTTGCCCCCATCGACCAGCGTCATGGAGAAGGCTGAAGCGCCGCGTTTCGCCGATGTCGAAGCGGCGGCCGAGCGCCTCGGCGGTCACGCCGTCGTTACGCCCTTGCTGGAATCCCCGGCGCTAAACGCCTTGACGGGCGGGCGAATTCTCTTGAAGGCGGAGACTCTGCAGCGCACCGGATCGTTCAAGTTCCGCGGCGCCTACAACAAGATCGGCCAGCTCACCGACGCGGCGCGCAAGGCCGGAGTCGTCGCCTATTCCTCGGGCAACCACGCCCAGGGCGTGGCCGCCGCGGCCGCCCTGACCGGCACGCCGGCCACGATCGTCATGCCGGCCGACGCCCCGGCCATCAAGATCGACAACACGCGAGCCTACGGCGCCGAGGTCCTGCTCTACGACCGCTATCGGGAGGAGCGCGAAGCCGTGGCGCAGCGCCTGCTCGAGGCTCGCGGCGCCACACTCGTCAAGCCCTACGACGATCCCGATATCATAGCCGGTCAAGGCACTTGCGGGCGCGAGTTGATCCAGCAGGCCAAGGCGCTGGATGCCGAACTCGACGCCTTGCTGATCTGTTGCGGCGGCGGCGGC
>JAKSDN010000795.1 GCA_022360075.1 Kiloniellales bacterium
CGAGGGTGACAGTTGAATAGATAGGTTTGAGTCCCAGTCTTCGGATTCAGAAGTACCATCAGGGACAGACTTGGACCCGCAGACAACCCTGGCCCGACAGGAGCCGACCATGAAGCTCTTTTATTTCGAGACATCGAACCCGCGCAAAGCCTGTGCCCTGGCCAAGCATGTCGAGGCGCCGGTCGAGTTCGTGCGCGTCGACCTGAGCAAGGGCGAGCATAAGACGCCCGAGTACCTGGCCGTCAATCCCAACGGCAAGGTGCCGGCCTTGCAGGACGGCGAGACCTGCCTGTGGGAAGCCGATGCGATCATGTGCTACCTGGCGGACAAGATGAACTCCCCGCTCTGGCCCAAGGACGCGCGCCAGATCGACATCATCCGCTGGATCAGTTGGGCGACGTCCCACTTCTCGCGCCACGGCGGCATTCTGTTCTTCGAGCGTTTCATCAAGCCCCAGTTCGGCCTGGGCGAGACGAACCCGGCGGCCGTCGAGGAGGCGGAGGGGTTCTTCAGGCAGTTCGGCGCAGTGCTGGACGGCTATCTGAAAGGACGCGACTACCTCGTCGGCGGGACGCTCAGCCTGGCGGACTTCGCCGTCGCTTCGCCGCTGCCCTACGCCGGCCAGGCCGCGCTGCCGCTCGACGACTTCGGCGAGATTCGCCGCTGGTACGCCACGATCGAGGCGCTGCCGGCCTGGCGGCATCCCTTCCCGGAGGACGCGGCCAGCGCGGCGTGAGCCCTAGCGCTGCAGGAACAGCGGGATCGGCGAGCCGCTGACGACCTTCTGCGTCGCGCGGCCGAGGCCGAGGATCGAGCGCAGGCGGTTCTCGCCGTAGGCGCCCATGACGAGGAAGTCAGCGCCGATCTGCTCGGCGGCGGCCAGGATGGCGCGGCCGCGTCCGCGGGCGGTGAGCGGCGCGCCGTCGAAGAGCTCCATCTTCGCATCGATCCCGTGGCTCGTGAGGTAGCTCGCGAGGTCTTTCTCCTGGCCCTTTTCGACCGTGGCACTGTTGGTGAGGATGCTGACCTGCTTGGCCCGCTTGAGGATCGGCAGGGCCGAGCGCAGGGCGCGGGCCGACTGGACCGAGGGGCTCCAGACCAGGGCGACGTTCTCGCCCACGCTCGCCGGCGGCTGCGGCGGCGAGACCAGCACCGGGCCGCCGGTTTCGAAAAGGGCGATGTTGAGCGCCAGGGCCTCCGGCCCTTCCTCCTTCGAGATCCGCTCGAGTATCGTCAGGTCGTGCAGCCGGCCCTGATGGCTCAGCGTATCCTCGAAGCTCTGCTCGGTCTCCAGCCAGCTCGCCGTGTCGAGCGCGCTGCAGACCGAGACATAGGCCTGATAGGCATTGCTCGCCGCCCGTTCGGCCACATCGATGGCACGCGCCACGGAGCCGACCTTGTGCTCCGGCAGCCGCAGGTGCGTGACATCGAGGTGGGCGCCGAAGGCCTCGTGGAACTTGGCGGCGTAGCTCAGAGAGTCTCGATCGTTCGAGCTGCCGTCGATGTAGAGGATCATGCGCTTCATGGGTCCGATCGTTCCTTGCTCGGGCCGCGTTGCCATCCCTGGATTCAGGTCGCGGCTCTTTCAGAGGCATCATAGCCGAAGCTTTCACTGGCATTGGCGCGGATAGTTGTCCATCAATGATCGTCCCTCGGCGTCGGCGACCGGGGGCGAATACGGCCGGAAGGAGAAGTCAAGATGACAGCCTCTATCTCCGCGGAAGACCCGCATCCCCGCCAGCGCGCGGCGGTCTTGGACAGCGAGATGGCCTATGTCGACAGCGGCGGCGAGGGACCGCCGATCGTGCTGCTGCACGGCAACCCGACCTCCTCCTATCTCTGGCGCAACGTGATCCCACCCTTGGCCCCGCTCGGCCGCTGCCTGGCGCCCGACCTGATCGGCATGGGTGCCTCGGGCCCGTCGGGCGACGGCAGCTACCGCTTCGTCGACCATGCCCGCTATCTGGACGCCTGGTTCGAGTCCGTGCTGCCGGCGGACAAGGTCGTGCTGGTTTGCCACGACTGGGGCGGCGCGCTCGCCTTCCACTGGGCCGCGCAGCATCCGGAGCGCGTGGCCGGCATCGCCTATATGGAGACGATCGTCGCGCCGCTCACCTGGGACGACTGGCCCGAGGCGGCGCGGGACATCTTCCAGGCGATGCGCTCGCCGGCCGGCGAGACGATGGTCCTGGAGAAGAACGTCTTCGTCGAGCGCATCCTGCCGGCGAGCGTGCAGCGCGAAATGAGCGAGGCCGAGATGGCGGCCTATCGCGCGCCCTTCACGGCGCCGGGCGAGTCGCGCCGCCCGACGCTCACTTGGCCGCGCCAGATCCCGGTCGAGGGCGAGCCGGCGGAGGTCGTGCGGATCGTGGAGGATTACGGCCGCTGGCTCGCCGCCTGCGACGTGCCGAAGCTCTTCGTCAGTGCCGAGCCGGGGATCCTCCTGATCGGCCGCCAGCGCGAGCTCTGCCGCGCCTGGCCGAACCAGGAGGAGGTCACCGTCAAGGGCCTGCATTTCATCCAGGAGGATTCGCCGGCGGAGATCGGCGCGGCGGTCGCGGATTTCATCACGCGGAAGTGCGGCTGAAGCGGCCTCGGGCGGGTCGTCCGACCGGCTTTACCCGCGCCCCTTGGCGAGCGCCGCCTGCGGCACCGCGCGATGGCTGCCGTGCCCGCTGCCGCTGGTCCGCCGGCAGTCCAGGCAGTGACAGTGGGCGCAGGCCATCGGAGCGCGCGTGCAGGTGTAGCGAACGGCACCGCACAGGCAGCCGCCCGAGAAGGTCCTTTCCATTGTAAGCTCCTTGCCGTGTGGGCCTTGCCGCCGGCCGGTCTGGTCGGCGACTCTCACGGTCTTGACGAACGCGGGCCGGTAAAACCGACAAGGCCTTGGTGCGCAAAGAGGGGACTTGGCAGCGATGAACGACTCCGTGCTTTTCGACGTCCGGGATGCGATCGGAACGGTGACCCTCAACCGGCCCGCGTCGCTCAACGCCCTGAACGACGACATGGTCGAAGGTCTGGTCGCGGTGATGGC
>JAKSDN010000042.1 GCA_022360075.1 Kiloniellales bacterium
AAGCTGTCGCAGCCGCTGTCCGCGGCCATGTTCGACGACGAGGACGACGAGGCCGAGGAGACGCTGGCCGAACAGGTCGCCGAGGCCCCTGCAGCACAACGCGCCGAGATCGTCGCCGAACGGATCATCGAGCGCATCATCGAACGGGCCCCCGGGCGCCGGCGCCTGCCGGAACGGCGTAAGGGCTACACCCAGAAGGCCATCGTCGGCGGCCATAAGGTCTACCTGCGGACCGGTGAGTACGAGGCCGGCGAGTTGGGCGAGATCTTCATCGACATGCACAAGGAAGGCGCCGCCTTCCGCAGCCTGATGAACAACTTCGCCATCGCGATCTCGATCGGCCTGCAGTACGGCGTGCCGCTCGAGGAGTTCGTCGAGGCCTTCACCTTCACCCGCTTCGAGCCCTCGGGCATGGTCGAGGGCAACGACGCCATCAAGATGGCAACCTCCGTCATCGACTACATCTTCCGTGAGCTCGCGATCTCCTACCTCGGGCGCAACGACCTGGCCCATGCCGAGCCCGGCGACCTGCTGCCCGATTCCATGGGCCGCGGCGCCGACGAAGGCCAGCTCCCGGCCGAGGCCGACCCCGTGGTCGAGACCATGCGGCGCGTGGCTTCCACCGGCTACGTGCGCAGCCAGCTCATGGTCCTGAACGGTGGCATGGAACAGAAGAACGGCGGCGGCGCCAAGTCGGTGTCCGCTGAAACGGCGGCGCCTCCGAGCCTCTTACCCAAGTCGCTCGGCGCCGCCGCCGCCCACGAGTTCGTCGGCAGCACTGGCTCCACCGAAGCCGTTGTCGTCGAAGCCGTGGCCGTCGGCCAGACGGAGACCCGCGTAGACCGGGTCCGCCAAGCGCGGATGAAGGGCTACGAGGGCGACCCCTGCGACAGCTGCGGCAACTTTACGCTGGTGCGCAACGGGACCTGCATGAAGTGCATGACCTGCGGCGCGACCAGTGGCTGCTCGTGAGGTTCTCCAGCCATGACCTCGCGAGACTTACCTACCTCATGACTCATGTCTGAGTTCTCCCTGTGACCTGGGGGGCGGTTCGGTGGCCCGCCCCACTTTTTTTGGCTCCAATTCACACGCCGCTACCGCCGTCATTGCGAGCGGAGCGACGCAATCCACCTCTCAGTCGCCGCACCGTCCAAAGCCCCGCTTCGCACACGCGCCGGCGAAAGCACCTGTCGACGGCACACAGCATTTGCCGCCGCAACTAGATTGCTTCGCTGCGCTCGCAATGACGGTCCTGGTTTTGTTCTCACATTGAGTGCCGAGCGCGCTGCCCAAAAACCCTGCAGCCTGCAAACTTACATGCAAAATTGAAACTATCCTGCTGAATCCCCATATCCTGTAGTGCGTCAAGCAGGACGGGCGGACAGAAGGGGGTTGCGGGCGATGCGCCGGATCTTGGGTCTGATCGCGCTGCTGCCGAGCCTGGGGCTCGGTCTCGGCCTGTGGGTCTACTTCTCCCTGCCGTCGGCCGATCAGATCCGGGCGATGATGAAGCATCCTCAGGTGAGCGTCACGCTGACCGAGGACGGCCGGCTGACGGACGCGCGCTGCCGCGGCTGCGGCATCTTTCTCGAGGCCGATGCCATTCCGGCGACCGTGAAGGACGCGGTGATCGCCGTCGAGGATCGGCGCTTTCGCAGCCATTGGGGCGTCGATCCGGTCGGCCTCGCGCGGGCCGCGCTGGTCAATTTGACGTCGGGCCGGGTGCGCCAGGGCGGCAGCACCATCACCCAGCAGCTCGCCAAGCAACTGATGCTGTCCCCGCGCCGCACCTTGCCGCGCAAGCTGCACGAGGCGGCGCTGGCGCTGAAGATCGAGCTGCACTTCAGCAAGGACGAGATCCTCGCGGCCTACCTCAACCACGCCTACTTCGGGCGCACGCGCGGCAACGTCGCCTACAGCCTGGAGCAGGCCGCGCGTAAGTACTTCGGCAAGCGCGCCCGCGACCTGAACCTCACCGAGGCCGCGATGCTGGCCGGCGCGCTCAAGGCGCCCAACGTCTACAACCCGCAGCGCAACCCGGCGAAGGCGCGCGCACGGGCGCGGGTCGTGCTGGCGACCATGGTCGAGGCCGGCGTGATCTCGCGCGCCGAGGCCGAGCGCGCCGGCCAGGCGCGTGTGCGGCCGGGCTCGAAGCCCTTCGTGCCGCTCGACGAGCGCTACTTCGTCTCCTGGGTGACGGAGCAGGCCGCCGATC
>JAKSDN010000094.1 GCA_022360075.1 Kiloniellales bacterium
AGCGAGAGCTGCGCGCTCACCTTCTACGGCTCGTCCTTCATCGCCGACCAGACCGGCGCCAAGGTGGCGGAAGCCGACCGCGAGACGGAGAGTGTGATCACCGCGACCTTGGATCTCGATGCGATCCGCAGCCAGCGGGCAAGCTGGGGCCTGTTCCGGGATCGCCGGCCAGATCTCTACGGTGACTTGATGACGGCGGACGGCCGGGCGCCGGGTCGTTAGACCCGTTGTTCAAACGTTGATCTGCAAATTGATCGCGGCGGCAAGCTCCTGGAAGCTATCGATCGAACCGTTGCCGATCCCCTCGATCACCAGAACGCCCAGATCGCCGCCGGCCAGGCCGTCGCCGTTGTTGTCGCCGAAGGTGACGGTCACGTCCGTATTGTCGTCGGAAACGGACCAGCCGTCGCCGCGCGCGGTGTCACTGTCCAGGCCACCCGGCCCCACCGCGTCGGGTAGGACGGCATAGTCGAAGACGTCCTGCAGTCGGATGGCGTCCTGCGCCTCGGCGTCGAAGATCCGGTCGTCGCCGCTGTCCTCGCTCAGCCGGAAGACGAAGACATCGGCGCCGCCGCTGCCGGCGACGCCGCCGATGGCGTCCCCGTGGAGGTTGTCGTTGCCTTCGCCGCCGATCAGCGTGTCGCTGCCCGCCGTGCTCGTGCCGTCGATCGAGCCGCCCGCGTCGCCGATCAAATTGTCGTTGCCGCTCCCGCCGTCCAGCGTGTCGTTGCCGCCGGCGCTGCCGGTCTCGATGTCGTCGCCGGCGTCGCCGAAGAGGATGTCGTCGTCGGCATCGCCCTGAAGCGTATCGTCGCCGCCGGCACTGCCGCCTCTGATGTCGTTGCCGGCGTCGCCGAACAAAGTGTCTTCGCCATCCCCGCCAAGCAGGCTGTCGTTCCCGCCGCTCGAGCCATCCTGGATATCGCCGAAGGCGAGACCGAGATCGTCCGCGTTGCCGTCAGGGGGCTGCGGCGCCGCGAGCGGCGAGACCTCCTGCGCATTCGTCGAGGCGAAGGTGCTGCCCGAGATCGTCAAGGTGCAGGGCCCGTCCTGGCAGCTCTCGGCCAGTACCGTCGTGGTCGCGGCGAAGAAGCCGCTGACGCTCGCCGATCGCCCGTCGCCCGCGATGCCGGACGAGCGGTTGTTGATGAGGCTCCCGGCCGCGGCTTCCTCGACGCCGCCAACGATGGAGCTGCCCGGCTGCCAGCTAAAGATCTGATTGTTGTCCGAATCGGTCACGCTGACCGTGAAGCTGTGCGAGGCGAACACCGTTCCCGCCGAATCCGGGTTCAAGCCCGCGATCAACTCGGCCACACCGTCGAAAGAGAGGCGGATCTCCGTGGGGGTGAGCAGTTCGAACTGGAAGGACGCCGTGAGCCCCATGTTGCCGGTGCCGGAGGTGCTCGAGGCGCGGGTCTGCTGGCCCTCGGCAACCATCCGGACACTGGCCGGCGTGTCCGTTCCGGTGCCTGCGACGATGGCACCGGAGAAGTCATTGTCGCCCCGGCCGAAGTCCTGTTCGCCGAAACTGCTCGAGCCCTGCGAGGAGAAATCGTTCTCCGCGATCGCGCTGCAATCGCCCGGACCGGCGCATTGCAAGGAGGAAGGCGCCGCGCCGCTGGTCGCGACCTCGGTGTTGTAGGAGCCGGCGGCGAAGCCGGAGATGTTCGAAGCCGTGATGTTGATGTCGTCTCCGGCAATCAGGGCCGACCCACGATCGTTCGGGTCTCCGGCCGTGCCCGTCTCCGCGTCGGTTACCAGCAGGCTCAGGATCTCGAGGCTCGCGAAACCCTTGGCACCGGGCTTCACGCGACCGGCGTCGCCGAAGAGGCGGTCATCTCCACCGCCGCCCGCCAAGAGGTCGTCCCCGCCGACCGGTAGGGAGAGCGCGAACTCGTCGTCGCCGAAAAGCGAGTCGTCGCCGCCATTGCCCAGGAGGCTGTCGTTCCCCTCGCCGCCGATCAGCTCGTCGCTGGCCGCGACCGTCGTCGCGTCGGCTTGCGGAGCGACCTCGCCGTCAGGAAACAGCGGCGGGCCATCGAATCCGGCCAGCCCCTTGCCGCCCGGCCCGGAAAGCGTCGCCAGGCCGTCCGCGCCGACCAGCAGATCGTCGCCGCCCCCGCCATCCAGCCTCTGTATGACGAGAAAGCTGTCACCGGGGCCGGCATCTGCCGGCGCGAAGTTCTCGATGAAGGGATTGGCGTAAAGGATGTCTATGCTGGCCCCGCCGGTCACGTCGCCGAAATCGTCCTGGCTGCGCGCGGTGATTGCCACCTCGCCCGTGTCGCTCACGCCGCTGCCGTTGTCGTCCGACGCGACATAGGTGAAACCGTCGAGAATGCTGCCCGGTGCCGGGGCCGGCGGCGCATAGAAGAACTCGCCGTTCCCGTCGAAGGAGTCGAGCGAGCCTTGCGTCGGCGGCGCATCGACCGAGAAGGAGACCGGCTCGGCCGTCGCGTTGATCGCCGCGACGAAGCCGAAGTAAGGGGCTTCGTTCGCGATCTGCGGCGATGGGACCGAGTTCGCTGGTCCGAGATTGACCGGCAGGTTCAGCGTCTCGGCCTGGGTGACCACCATGTTGATGTCGAGTGCCGTGAAGACATCGATCGAGGCGATCGCCGTGTCGGTCGAAAGGCCCGTCTCGCCGCCGGTGTCGGAAACGTCGGCCCTGTCGCCCTCGGTTTCCCCGCCAGGTCCCGGCTTGCCGTCCCAGACCCGATACTCGATCTCCGGTGCGCCCGCGCCGAAGCCGGTATCGAGGGCGAAGTCCTGCCCCGGCACGAAACGCAGGCGCGCGTCGGGACCGAGCAACAGGGCGTTCGCCTCGGACACGGCGCCGACCGGCGACCAATTCGTTCCGCCATCCGTGGAGAACTGCCACTGGCCGCCGCTGTCCCCGCCGGTGTCGGTCCTGACAATGGCCATGCCGAGCGCGGCGAACTCGTCGCCGTTCGGACCGCCGTTGTTCTCCGCGTCAGGATCCGAAGCGACGACGATCTCGGAGACGAGGTTACCCGGGTTCGGGCTCGCAGCGGCGGAACCGGGGCCGAAGGGGCCGCCGGCGTCCTGCGCTATCGGATCGAGGTCGTTGCCGCCGAGCACGGCCGGCGAGTCGTTGACAGGCGTGACGACGATGGAGAAGGACTCCGCGACGCTGGTCTCACCGCCACCGGCTTGAACCTTGCCCGCGGGGTCTTCGGTCGTGGTCACCAGAACGTCGAGGACGAGCGGGCCGCCGTTCGTGTTGAAGTGCGGCGGCGGCAGGAACGTCGGATTGACGAAATCGGCGCCGTCGTCGCCCGGGCCCAGGGGGTCCGAGGTCCAGGTGCCGGTCGCCGGGTCGAAGTTGCCGTTGCCCGCGTCGAGCTGGACCCAGTCGGCGGGTATGCCGCTCACCTCGACCACGAGGCTTTCGGAGCCATCGCGATCGCTCAAGCCGGGCAGAATGTCGAATTGAATGCCCGCCGGATCGTCTTCGCTCGAAGCGAGATTGCTCGCGGCCACCTCCGCCGGGTCGGCCACGCCCTCGACCGTGACCATGAAGCTGTCGCTGGTGACCGCCGTCTCCTGCGCCACGGCACCGTTCGGATCGACTTCCTTCGCGGTCACCTCGACGTCGACTTGGAACATGCCGCTGCTGTGCTCGGCGAGTTCGACCCCGATCTCGTTGGCCTCGACGTCGAGCGGCGCGTCGGCATCCGCGTAGAGGATCGTCAGCATGTTGCCGCTGACCTCGATGTCGACCTCGACACCGTCGACGACCAAGTTCTCGTTCAGGCCCTCGCTCAGCCGGTTCCCGTCGTGGGTCCAGCCCTCGAAGGCGAAGCCGTCCGGCAAGGTCAGCTTGATCTGCTCGATTCCCTCCGAGCCGTCCCGATCGTCCACCGATGCCGAGACCGGAAGCTCATAAACCTGGTCGTCCGACCCGGCCTGGCCCGCGAGGCCCTGATTGTCCTCCGGATAGCTCCGGTCCTCGACGGTCACCTGCGGGGCATCGGCCACCGCCTGGTTGACCGCCTCGATCGTGACCGTCTGGTATTGGTGCGGCAGCCCCACCTGATCCGTATCGCCGTTGTCCCCCTCGGCGTCCGCGCCGATCCCTTCGCTCGGGTGGGTTTCGGTCGTGCGCGTCGTCACGACGATCGGGAAGTCATTGTCGTCGTGCTGGGGCACCTTCCAGGCGAAGCCGCTGAGATCGACCTCCTGCACCCGCAGCGAGTCGTCGAAGGTGAGCACGAAGCGGCCGCTGGCAGGGTCGATCGCGAGCGCCGCATCCACCGCCTCGGTCACCTCGCTGCCGCCGGCGTCGAGCCGCGTCACCGGGATCGAGAGGGTCGCGGGCGCGCCGAGCCCGTCCAGACCGAGGAATTCGCCGCTACCGGCCAGGTCGAGCATCAGGTCCGGCGGCGCCGCGGCGGGATCGACGGAGATCTCGACCCGCGTGATCGATTCGGAGCCATCGGGGTCCCGGACCACAAGGTTCAGGTTCGCGCCAAAGACGACCGCTTCGCCGAGGGCGAGCGTACCGTCGTCTTCGTCGAAGGTCAGGCGAACGATGTCACCGGGAACCACGTCCTCGGCCTGCCCCCTGACCTGAAGCTGATAGTCGCCGCCGACGCCGTCGTTGTCCGCGCCGTCCTTGTTGGCATTCGAAACCGCGACGAAATACATGCCGGCGACGAGGTCGAGCGTCAGCGACGGATCGAAACCCTCGTCATCGTCGTTCGTCTCGATCAGGTTGCCATCGGCGTCGAAAACCGACAGAAGGCTGTCCACGGCGTCGATACGCCCGCCGGAGCCCACACCGTCGTCTTCGTTGCTGCCGCCGAAATCGATGTCGAAGGTATAGCTGCCGTCCTCGGCGAGCGTGACCTTGAAGACATCGACGTCTGCGGCCGGATCGCCCTCGCGGCCCGGCACCCCTTTCGAGAGCCAGCCGTTGACGGTCAAGGCGTCGGGCGCCGCTCCGCCGGCCGGCGCGTCGAGCTGACCGAGATCCTGGGCCGAGGCCAGATCGTCGTTGAGGCCCTGGTTGCCCTGGCCCTCGAACTCGAACTGGATCGGATTACGCGCGATCACTTCGGTCGTCGCGTTCGCCGCCGCGGCCAGCAAGGCGAGCTGCGGCCCTGGGCCCCCGCCGTTGTCACCTTCGTTGACGGCGACATCGGCGAGATCGGCAACGGCCTCGACCTGGACCGGAAGCTCTTCGGTGGTCGAGAGCGGCCCGAGGGGCGTCTCGACCGAGGCCGTGATCGCCAGCACGAAGTCCGCGTCGCTGAAGGCCGGCGGCACGATCACCAAGCCCTCGAGATCGTCCGGGCCGAGGCTGGCCGTCCCGGGTCCGGGTCCCGCGGCGGTGAACTCGAACCCCGTGCCGGCATTGCGGAGCACGGCGCCTTCGGGCACGCCTGCGATCTCGACCGAGGTGGCGCCGGTGACGACGATGTCGAGAGGGATCTCGCCCGACTCCTCGCCCGCGCCGTTGACCGGCGAGGCCTCCGGCCCCTCGGGCGTCTCGATCGTCACGGTCGGCGCGGATGGCAGGACGGCCTCTTCCTCACCGGTCAGGAGCAGCAGCAGGTTCGGATCGGCGATCAGCGCCAGGGCGAGCGCCGGCACGAGGTCCGGCGCCTCCAGGTCCAGCTCGACCTGCTCGATCGCCTCGGTGAGCTGGGTGCCGAACAGCAGCGCGGCGACGTCGAAGAACTCGTTCGCGCCAGGGTCGTTGCTGGCGTCCTGATCCTCCTCTTCCTCTTCGCCCGCCTCGGGCGAGAAGGACTGGACCAGCGACACCAAGGCGCCCTGAAAGGCGGCCTCGATCTCCGGCGTCAGCTCAATCGAAAGCACCGGCCCGCCCGCGGCCGCCACTCCCGCCGTGGCCAGGATATCGGCCAGGGTCAGCAGGAAGCCCGGGGTGAAGACGTCGATGACGCCGGACGGGCCGCCGCCCAGCTCCTCGAGGAGGCTGACCACCAGGGCGTAGGGGATCTCGACCGTCGGCACCTGGACGCTGCCGGCACCGGTCGTGCCGCGGATGCCGATCGTCGCAACCGGCGTCTTGATCTCCATGCCCGGGCCGTCGCCGCCGGAGATCTGGCCGGTGACGAAGGCGAAGGCGCCTTGAACCAGCGACAGGGTAAGCGAGTTGCCGCCGCCGCCGGGATTGAAGATGAGCTGATCCAGGACCAGGCGGCCTTCGCCGGCGATCGAGAACAGGGTGTCGTCGATGAAGGTGATGCCGACCGAAGAGCCGGTGTTGGTGATCAGGACGTCGCCCTGAAACACCGGGTCGTCCAGGCTCAGCTCCTCTTCGACTCCGTTCGTGCGGATCACCCGCGCAGTGCCGCTGAGCTCGGTGATCTTGCCGATCTGCGGCGCGCCCGTCGGGCTCGTGGCCTGGGCGTACTGCCCCGGCGCCATGGGGCCGGCCAAGGCCTCGACCAGCGAGGGCCAGACCTTGAAGCCGCCCTCTGCAACCAGATCCGGCGGCGTCTCGTGGGCGAAGTACTCCTCGACCAGAACGCGCGGGCCGTCCGCGCCGCTCAGCAGCAGATCGGCGCCGACCCGCGTGTAGTCGCCGCCGAGCAGCAGGGCGGCCTCGGGCACCTCGATCGAGTCTCGCTCCGCGCCCGGCTTGACGAGAGTCAGACCGCTGCCGTCGCCGTCCTCGGGCAGATTCCCATAGCGCATGGGCGAATCCGTTCCGCTGTCGTCACCGAGCGTCGCCCCTACCTGGACAGGATCCGCTCAGATCGGATCTATAGACGGACGAGGCCCCCGATTTTCCCGGATGTATTGCCGGCCCGGCCCGCGTTCGCGCCACCGTCCCGTTTCCCGTGGCGCACCAAGCTGAAGTCTAGTCTTGCCGGGAGGATTAAGCAATGATTAACATCGTTAACCATAAATAGAGCCAAAGAGAAGGCCTAGCCTAAACAAATAACGAGCGATCTATACAGAAATCTACTTCTGGTTTCGCCGACTTCTACTGTGGATACTCATCGCGGTCAGCAACGCCCCCACCTTCAAGAACAGAAGCGGAATATCGGCCCAATGCCGGACGCGGCGGTGCGCCGCGCTTGGCCGATCGGGCAGGAGGAATCAGGGATTGATCTGCAGATCGATTACGGTCGTGAGATCCGCGAAGCTGTCGATGCCGGGCTCGCCGTCCTGGCCGATGCCGACGATCAGAACGCTTCCCAAGCTGCCGGGGAGGCCGTCGTCGTTGTTGTCGCCGAAGGTGACCAGGACGTCCTGACCGCCGTTGACCTCCTCGACACGCCAGCCGTCGTCGCGCGCGTCCTGGCTGTCGAGATCGGCGATCGTGAGGCCGGCGGCGCCGTAGTCGACGACATCGTTCAGCACCAGCCGATCCTGCGCCTCGGCGTCGAAGATCGTGTCATCGCCGCTGTCTTCGCCGAGATTGAACACGAAGGAGTCGGTCCCGCCGATCCCGTCGAGGAACTCCTGGGCGTCGCCGAACAGGCGGTCGTTACCGCCGCCGCCCACGAGCGTATCGTCGCCGCCGCTGCTGACCGTGTCGATCTCGCCGCCGGCATCGCCGACAAGCAGGTCGTTGCCGCCGCCGCCGAGCAGCGTATCGTTGCCGCCCAGACCCGCGTTGAGAACGTCGTTGCCGCCGCCCTCTTGGCTGAAGATATCGCCGCCGGCATCGCCGAACAGACTGTCCGCGCCTTCGCCGCCGTCGAGCGTGTCGTCGCCGCCACTCGCGCCCTCCAGGTCGCGCCCGGCATCGCCGAAGAGCAGATCGTCGTTGTCCCCGCCGGAGAGATCGTCGTTGCCGCCACGAGCGAGACCGCCGTCGCCGCCAGACCCGACGGCGAACTTGCCGAACGGTCCGGTGCTGCCGGGAAGGCCGCCTTCGATGTCGAGCGCCGCGTCGCCGAACAGGGAATCGTTGCCGCCGCCGCCGTCGAGACGGTCATCGCCGCCGAGCGCGAAGCCGCCGCTGCCGCCGGCACCGCCATCGCCACCATCGAAATTACCTTCGCCGCCAGCGCCGCCATCGCCCCCGACGAGGCCGTCGCCGCTGTCGCCGAACAGCGTGTCGTTCCCGTTGCCGCCTTCGAGCAGGTCGTTGCCGCCCTGAACGCCGCCGCCAGCGCCGCCGTCCGTTCCGTCCGTTTCGGAGGCGTCGCCGCCGTTGCCGCCTTCGCCACCGAGAAGAGACTCACCGCTATCGCCGAACAGGGTGTCTCCGCCTTCATTGCCGAACAGGCTGTCGTCACCCAGAAAGATGTCTGGGGCATCCTCGCCGGGGCTTGATTTTCCCCCCGAGCCGCCATCCAAACCCCCTCCGTCGGACTCTTCGTCGCCGAAGAGCAGGTCGTTCCCCCCTGCGCCGAAGAGCTGATCGGCGCCGAGGCCGGCAATGAGCGTCGTGTCGATGTCCGGATCGGCGACCAGAATTTCGTCCAGATCGTTGCCGGGACCGCTGCCGATCGTGCCGTCGACCGGGCCGAAAGTGTCGAAGAGCAGCGAAACCGTCGCCGTCGAGCTGTTGCCCTCCGTGTCGGTCACCGTGTAGGTGAAGCTCTCGGTCGCCCCGTTTTCCGCGCCGGCGAAAGGCGTGATCGTGATGAGCTGACTGTCGCTGTTGAAGTCCGCGCCGGCACCCTCCACGGCGGTGATGGAGCCTACCCCCGGCTCATCGTTGCGTAGAAGTGCGGCGGCCGAGATCGTGAAGGTGCCGTCGTCGTTCGTGAGCACGATGTCGTCGAGCGGGTCCGGCACCGGGGTAATGGTGACGGTGAAATCGTCGCTCGTGCTCGCCTCGTCGGCGCCGTCCTTGACCGGGCCCTCTTCACTCTCGGTCGCCGTGGCCGTGACCTCGAAGGTCAAGGGGTCGCTATCGCCGGTGTTGAAATCCGGCGGCGGCATGAAGGTGGGGTTGACGAAGGCGCCCGGCGCGAGTGCCCCCGAGCGCCAGATGCCGTTTGCGCTGTCGAAGTCGCCGTTGCCGGTGTCAACGAGAACCCAGTCCGAGGGAATGCCGGAGACCGCGACCTCCAGGCTCTCCGAGCCGTCTTGGTCGACCAGCGCGGGTGAGATGTCGAAGGTGACCTTGTCGGGATCGTCCTCGAAGACCGTCAGGTTCGCGACGTCGAGCGTCGGTGCGTCGGCAACCGCCTCGACCGTGACCGTGAAGGAGGCGTCAGCGGTCGCCGACTCGACGGCGACCTCACCGTCCGGATTGACCTCCGAGGAGGTGACCTCGACGCCGACCTGGAACGCGCCGCTGAAGTGCTCGGCGAGCTGCACGCCGATCTCGGTCACGTCGACGCTCTGCGGCGCCGCGCCATCCTCGTAGAGGATGGTCAGCATCGTGCCCTCGACCAGGATGTCGAGCGTCACGCCATCGACGTCGAGATCCTCGTTGAGGCCCTCGACAAGGGCGTTGCCGTTGTGCGTCCAGGTGAACGAAGCCAGGTCGTCGGGCAGGCTCAGCTTGATCTCGGTGATGCCTTCCGAGCCGTCGGCGTCCTGCACCGCTGCGCCGACGGGCAGGTCGACCGTGAAGTCCGGGCTGCCGACCTCGCCATCGGACGGCTCCGGGTCCTCGCAGGCGGTCAGGTCCTCGACCGTGATGGCCGGGAGATCGGCCACCTCCTTGACCTCGAGCGCGGCCTGCGTCGTCGCGGTCGCGCTCGCCACGGCGGCCGGTCCGTCGGGGTTGATCTCGCTCGCCGTGGCCGAGGCCTGGAGCGTGACGTCCGCCGCCTCGTGCTGCGGCAGGCCGATCACGATGTCCCAGTCGAGCGAGAGGATCGGCGTGTCGTTCGGCGAGTCGTTGTCCTCGAAGCGAATGACGAGCGTTTCGCCGTCGAGTTCGAAGACGGCGCTCACCGTGTCCGCCGCGCCGCCGAAGAGGGTGACGTTGAGACCGTCGATCGTCGTCGGCAGGCTGTCGGTGTCGATGGGTTGGCCGTCGATGGTCAGCGTGAAGGCGTCGAGGTCGAGTCCCTCGAGCACCTGGTCGGGCAGCGAGAGCCGTATCTCGGTCAGGCCTTCGGAGCCATCGGTGTCCCGCGCCTGCGCCGATAGCGCGGTGGTGAGCGACAGCGGGCCTTCGCCGCCGTTCTGCGGGCCATGCTCGCCATCGAAGACCTCGCCGGTGTCCTCGAGCACGCAGAGCTCGGTCAGCGTCACGATCGGTGCGTCGGCGACGGCCTGGTTGCTCACCTCCAACGTCACGGTCTGGTATTGGTGCGGCAGCCCGATCTGATCCGTGTCGCCATTGTCGCCTTCGGCATCGGCGCCGGCCCCTTCGGAGGGATTGGTCTCGGTCGTGCGCGTGGTGATGACGATGTCGAAGTCCGAGTCGTCGTGCTCGGGCAGCTTCCAGGTGAAGTCGTCGAGATCGACCTCCTGAACCCGCAAGCCGTCGTCGAAGGTGAGCACGAACTGGCCGGTCGCCGGGTTGACCGCGAGGCCGGCCTCTCCGCTCTCGCCGATCTCGTTGCCGTCGCCGTCCAGACGGGTGACGGGGATCGAGATCGTGTCCGGCACCGCAGGGCCGTTCTCGAGGCCGATGAACTCGCCTGTGCCCGCGATGTCGAGCATGAAGCCCTCGGGAAGCGCGGCAGGCTCGATCCGGATCTCCATCCGCGTGATCGACTCCGAGCCGTCGGTGTCCTGGACCGCGAAGCTGAGCGCGGCGCCCTGCGCCACGGCGTTGGAGTCGCCGAAGGGCTCATCGTTGCCGCCGCCGTTTAGCAGCAGGTCGCCCTCGCCTTCGAGAAAGCCGATCTCGAAGACGTCGCCCGGCGTGACGTCCTCCGCCTGGTCGCGGATCTGGAGCTGATAGTCGCCGCCCTGGCCGTCCTCGTCGCCGCCGAATGCCCCGTCGTTGCCGCCGCCGTAACCCTCGGCGAAGGTCTCGCCGAGCGGCGCGTTGCCGCTGCGCGAGACCACGACGAAGTACATGCCCGCGTCGAGCTCGGCGGTGATGGAGGGGTCGAGATCGACGCCCTCGCCGAGACCGACGTTATCGACGACCTGGATCAAGTCGCCGTCGACGTCGAACAGCGCCAGCACTGTATCGACGGCATCGATGCGGCCGCCGGAGAGGAAGCCGTCGTCCTCGTTGCGGATGCCGAAGTCGATGTCGATCGTGTAGGTGCCGTCGCTCTCGACGGTGAACTTGTAGACGTCGAGATCCTGCGCCGGGTCGCCCGCGCCGTCCGGCGTGCCCTTCGACATCCAGCCGTTCACGGTGAGCGCCTCGGGCCGTCCGTTCTCGCCGCCGGCGGCCAGGCTGCCGAGGTCCTGCGCGCTGTCGAGATCGTCGTTCACGCCGAGGTTGCCCTGGCCCTCGCGCTCGAACTGAATCGGGTTGCGCTCGATGCGCTGCACTTCGACCGCGGGTCCGGGGCCCTCGGCGAAGGCAGCGAGCAGCGCCACCTGGGGCACGGGCAGGCCGTTCTGACCGCCCGTCACGTCGGCCAGCGCCAGGTCTGCTACGGCCTCGACCTGGACAGGCAGCGGCTCGCTGGTGGTCACGGGGCCCAAGGGCGAGTCCACCGAGGCCGTGATATCCAAGGTGAAGTCGGCATCGCTGAAGGCCGGCGGCACGATGACCAGGCCCGGCAGATCGCTCGGGTCGAGGATCGCGCTGGCCGGGCCCGGGCCGGGGGCCGCGAACTCGAAGCCGGTGTCGGCATTGCGCAGGACGGCGCCCGCCGGAATGCCGCCGATCTCGACCGAGCTGGCGCCGGTCACGGTGATGCCCAGCGCGATCTCGCCGGCCTCCTGTCCGGCGCCCGCCT